>JACQHI010000353.1 GCA_016199105.1 Lentisphaerota bacterium
GTCAGCTTCTCGATGGCCCCCTCCACGGTATCCGACATCGTCACCGTGTGTCCCGCCTGGGTCAGGAGCAAGGCGGTGTTCTCCGCCAAACCGATGTCGTCGTCGATCATCATGATTTTCGCCATGGGTTGTCCTCCTTTTCGAATTCACACCGAGCCGCCGGTATGACCACGTCGAATGTCGGTCCCTCCCCGACCCGGCTGGTGACGGCCAATTTCAACCCTTCTTTTTGAACTATTTCCTTCACGATAGCAAGCCCCAATCCGGTGGAGCCGGGATTGAAGCGGGCCGCCTCCTTGCTGCGAAAGTATTCGTCGAAGATGTGCGGGAGAGCGTCCTCCGAAATCCCGATGCCGAAGTCCTTGATCCGGACATGAACCTCCGGGCCGTCCCGGCAGACCGAGATGTCAACGGCGCCTCCCGGCTGGGAGTAGGAGATCGCATTGCCGATCAGATTGGAGAAGAGAATGGAAAAATGCCGCGCCCTGCCCGTCATTTTGAGGGACTCGCAATTCAGGCCGATGGCGATGCGGCGGGCCTGCGCTTTGTCTTCCAGTTCGTCTTTGACATCCCTCAAGACAAGGCCCAGGTCCAGGATTTCCGGCGACGAGTCCGGCTCCAACCGGGTGCGCAAATCGCCCAGGAGCAGGATGTCGTCGATGCGTTCGGACAAGGTCTGAGCCCGCGTTTCGATGCGTTGCACAACCTCCTTGACGGAGTCCGGAATTTCATTCCAATGCTGCAATTTCAACACCTGGATGTTGCTTTCCATGCCGGAGAAAGGCGCCTTCAGGTCGTGCGTCGTGCGCAGCATGATCCGGTTTTTCTCCTGGTCGGCGGCGACCAGGCGGAGATTGGCGGTTTCCAGCAGACGCCCGCGCTCCCGGACCCGCTTCGCCAGCGCCGCCACCAGATACCACACCACCAGCCAGACGAATACGGCGGACAGGGCGGACAACACCGCGAGCTTCTTGCCGACGACATGACCGGGATCGAGCGGCACGATCCCCGCGGAGGGCCAAACGTCGAGCGTCTCCAGGCACACACAAAGCAGATACAGACCCGCCGCCGTCAGGGTCACCAGGAGACTCCGCATGGGGGGGAAAAAAATACAGGCGAGCACGACGTGGAACAGATAGGCAAAGGCCACAAACGTGGTGGTGCTGCCCACAAAATGAACCAGGACGGTCACGACCGCCAGATCCGTGACAATCTGGAGCCAGATGCCGACTTTCGCCGGGCGATCCGTCGGTCCCTCCGTCACACGGCGGGACAACATCCAGAATACAAGATTGGAGGCGGCCAGAACGGCGGCCAGTATCCAGGGCCAGCGCCGGGGAGGGACCAGGTCCATGGCCGTCACAAGGGCGGGAACGAAATGCGAAACGAGTCCCGTCAAAACGAAGACGGCCACGACCACCCACCGGACACGGATGAACCAGCGGATGTTGTGCGCCAAAACGGCGCTCCCCAGTCCGTCCGCCTGCGGCGCTCCGCCCCCCTCCGCCGTATCCCGTGAAGCCGTGAGCAAGAATGTGGCCACTCGCAATCACCCTCCCACAAACCGCTCGACCACCGGGCCCAGGTCATCCCTCACATAGTCATCCCAAGCCTCTTGCACGGAAGGCCATGAAGCCAGCAGTTTCGATGCGTCCGCCCGGAGCGTGGCGATGCAGCGCCGGGCGGAGATGCCCATACCGGCGGAGGCTGAGGTGAATTTCGAGACATCCTGGCCCAAATCCTTCCCGTCGCCCACCGGTATTCCGCACGCATCCAGGATATCATCCGCCAATTGATACGCGGTGCCGATCCGGTAACCCGCCTCCAGGAGAGCGTTCGCGCGTTTTCCGCCGGACCGATCCGACGCCGCCGCCGCGAAGGCAAACAGCGATCCGGTTTTTCGTCTGGCGAGGGATACGCTTTTCTCCCAATTCGCACCGCGGTCCGCCCCGGCGTTCCGGTGCGTCACGAGCTCCTGTTCGGTTTCCGCATCGCACATTTCGCCCGTCAGCCGGACCAGCAGCACGCTCAACCGCCCATGCGCCTTCCCGTCGAGGAGTTGCATGGCCTTGCACACCAGAAGATCGCCCAACAGGATCGCGCCGGAAACGCCCTTCCTCGCCCAGAACGACGGCGAGCCTCTCCGCAGCATCCCTCCATCTATCACGTCATCGTGCAGAAGACTGGCCGCGTGGATCATTTCCACGGCGGCGGCAGCCCGCAGAAGCGCGTCGCGCGGGGCGCCTGTCGCCGCTCCGACCTTGAGGGAAAGCCTCGCCCGCAACATTTTTCCGCCGGCGATAACACCGCTCAATTCCTCGATAATCGGCGCCAGCGACGTCGTCCTGAGACTGTCCACCATCAGCGCCTGGGCGGCATCCAGCCCGTCCGGAGCCGGCACGGCCGCCGACTCAACGGGCTTGGACAATATTGTGGCTATTGCGCTCATGAAGTTTGCCTTTATAGCAAAGGTTGTCTCCTTTCCCGTATAGGACTGATATACGATATGCAGGATTATTCTACGATATCATGACTCGAAACGGAATCGGTCTTGTCCCCTACCACCCAACACCCACCACCTAAAACCTTTTTGTCACGGCTTGGCAAACCGGTCTTTCAAGCCGTTGGATACGTCTATAGTCCCTTTCGACGTAATCATCACCGCCTCCATGGACGGGATGGCCGCAACGTGCGGCATCGCCCTCTCCGGGCCCATGACAAACAGCGCGGTGGAGTAGGCATCCCCCATGGTCGGGTCCGGAGTCAGCACCGTGATGCCGGCAATCCCCCGCGCCGGATACCCCGTCTTGGGATCCAGGATATGATGATATCGCACCCCGTCTTTTTCGAAGCATCGTTCGTAGTCGCCGGACGTGGCGAGGGACATATCCGACACGTCAAGACCGGCAAGAACTCCGCCGTCATGGACGGGCTTGCGGATCCCGATCTTCCACGGTTTTCCGCGATTCGCGCCCAAGGCGTAGATGTCCCCGCCGAAGTCAACCAACGCCGAACGGATGTTTGCGTTGGTCAGCACCGTGACCGCCTCTGCCACGGCATAGCCTTTGGCAATACCGCCGAGATCGATTTTGACGCCGGCTTCGAGCTTGGTCAGTGTCCCCGCTTCGATGACGAGCTTCCGCCAGCCCACCTTTTTCAGACAGTCGTCAATCTGCCGCTGTTCCGGAAGGCGGGGGGAGCTTCCTTCGAACCCCCAGAGTTCGATCAGGGGAAACACGGTGATATCGAAAGCGCCGTCCGTCTTTCGACTCACGTCAAGCGCGGTTTGCACCAGGGCGACAATGTCGGGCTGGGTAATCGGCGTGCCCTGTTGATTGAACGCGTACAGGGGACTTCCGGGGTTGAGCGGATTGAACCGCCGATCGATTTCCTCGGCCCGGTCCAGCGCCCTGGCGATAACCGGAAGCGCCTCCGGTCCGCCGGGAATCCGGATCGTGCAGAGGGCGCCCATGAGGAAGCGGGTCTGCTTCTGAACCGGCTCGTGTTTCCGGAGCCTCACGCCCACCGTGCCCGCGGCCACCGCCGTCACGAGCACGAACAGAAAAAACCACGATTTTTTCATTTCAACTCAATTGCAGGCATGGTTCAAGGTTCAGCGGTTCACCGTTCAACGGTTGCCGATTTTTCCACGAGAGTGGCGTTGCCATCGCGTGACCCCGTTGGCACGTGCTACGTGACTCACGTGGCGTCCCTCA
>JACQHI010000341.1 GCA_016199105.1 Lentisphaerota bacterium
GGCCGTGCTGGCCCAGCGGCTGGTCCGCCGGCTTTGCGACGCCTGCAAGACCCAGGCGCCCCTGACACCGCGCGACCTGGAGCAGTTGCGGAATGCCCCGCCGAATCTCGTGGGCCGGCCGCTCTGGACGGCCCATGGCTGCCCCGCCTGCCTGGACGGCTACCGCGGACGGCTGGGCCTTTTCGAATTGATGATTTTGGACGAGGCCCTGGCCGAACGGATACGATCCGGCCAGACGAATCTCCCCGACTTGCGGGACCAGGCCGTCAAACAGGGCATGAAGACGTTGCTCGAAGACGGCCTTGAAAAAGCCCTGGATGGTGTCACCAGCCTGGACGAAGTCCTGCATACCGTCGGCCGTTTTGAGCGAACCCCGTTCTCCGCCGGATGAAGACCTTCGAATACAAAGGGTTCAATGCTTCCGGCCAGGTCCAGAAGGGCCTGATGGAAGCCATGGACGTGAAAAACGCCCGGGAGAAACTTGCCCGGCAGGGCGTGCTGGCGGAATGGGTGGGCGCCGCCGGGGATTCCGCCGCCTCACCCTGGTCGCGTCCCCGCCGATTCGGCCTTCTTCAGCGGAGCATTCTTTACCGCGAACTTGCCGCCTTGCTTCGGGCCGGGTTTCCCCTCGTTCACGCCCTCGACGTGCTGATCCAATCCCCTGAAATGACCGCCTTCCAAGCCAACCTGGCCAATATACGGGATCAGCTTCGGGAAGGCGCTTCGCTGGCCGATGCTTTCGCCCACGCCATTCCCGAACTCCTCGCCTACGAAAAATCCGCAATCCAGGCCGGTGAGCGGGCGGCCGTCCTCGATACCCTTCTGGAACGGCTGGCCTCGTTTCTTGACGAACAGCATCGGCTCCGGGAACGCATCGTTTCCGCGCTGATCTATCCCGCCATCATCGTGACCGTCGCCATCGCCATCGGCGTGGGCCTGATGAGCTTCACCGTTCCCCGCATCGCCGCCATGATCGAGCAGAGCCACCGCGCCGCCACTCTCCCCTTCCTGACCCAAGCCATGTTGAGCGCGGGCCGTTTCCTGAAAATCGCCGGCCTGCCCATCCTCGCGCTGGGCATCGCCGGAGTCCTGATCGTTCGCCGGCGCGTCAGGCGGAATCCGGACTTCCGGACATCCGTCTCGGCAAAGTTGTTCCGGATTCCCGTCTGGGGCCGCGCCAGCCTGCTTCTCGCCAACCTCCGCTTTGCCCGCACGCTCGCCCTGCTCCTGAACGCCGGCATCCCGCTCATCGAGAGCTTCACCATGGCCGGCCAGGCCACCGGCAACGCGTGGATCCAGGAGCTTGTGCGGAAGGAAGCGGAGACGATCCGGCATGGCGGCACGCTGGCGGAAGCGCTGCGTCGAATCCCCCCGTTCGCGAACACGCTCGCCGGCTGGATGCGGGTGGGGGAAGCCAGCGGCTCGCTGGAGCACCTGCTCGACAATGCCGGAAACCTGTATCAGCAGCAGTGGGAACGGTTCATCACGCGATTCCTGACCATCCTGGAGCCGGTCCTGATCCTGATCGCCGGCCTGTTCGTCCTCCTGATCGTGCTCGCCATCCTGATCCCGATCCTGTCCATGAACCAGTGGCTGAAGTGAGAGGGGGGCGGAAAGGGTTCGGTGTTCAGTGTTCGGGGTTCAGGGGTTCAGGGGTTCAGCATGGCCCAGTAAATGTAAACAAGGATAGGGGATAGGGGTAGGGATAGCCTCATCGGCTACCCCTCCCTCCGAACCGGACGGGCGTATTTCACGCATCCGGCTCTCCAGTCTTGCGGCCGACGGGGACGTGATCGGAGACAAGGGTAACGATTATTTCGTACCTTTTGATACGTGGCTCACATACAGGAAGCCAAGTACGCCAAGTACGGCGTAAAAGACTGAGTAACAGTTCTCCGACAATGATATTTCAAAGAAGTCCGACTTGATATCGACTCTCGATAAAACGAAAATCAAACCAACAACGAACGATATTCCTCCAGTCAGAGCACAGTATATTGCACCCGCTCTCGACATGGCTGTATATTCTTCATTTGGGGGCGCTTCGCTGATAAGGCAGCCAAAAACATGTCTAATGTACAAGCCCATACGCCCAGGGTACGTTGCCATTAATAGACCGAGTGTCGTTCCGAAGACCCAAACCAACTCATAGACCCTTACGAGATAGTGTAGCTGTCTAAGCTCTCCCCCTGACATGCCGAATGAGATAATTGCAGAAGCGACGGCGACAAGCATACCGATGATTCTATGTGTTGATACCTTCATACGCCCCATCCTTTCCTCTCCCCACCTCTTCCATCCACGACCCATTCCTCCCAACCACCAGCCAACCCCGCCGGTCTGACCGATTATGAACACGACCTGGACAACACGGTTACGCGGATATGACGTCAGGGAATGTCCCGCCTCACCCGCGCCGGATCCGGCGGAAGGTGTCAGGCAGCCTTGGAATCTTTGATTTCCCATCCGGGAAACACAAGAACAGCGGGATGGCAGTGGAGAGCCTTGGCGAGGGTTTTCGCCCTTTCCACACCAATTTTGATCCGGTCGTGTTCAATTCCTGAAATGGTGGATTGGGGAATGCCTGTAAGCTCGGCAAGTTCACCCTGGCTGAGCTCTTGGAGCTCGCGAATAATCCTAACCGATTCTCCCACGGAAACATCGATCATCTTTTTCGCTTTTACGTAGTCTTTCATTTTCACTTCCTCCGGTAATCGTGAGGTGTTATCTCAACGACTCGAACGTAGAACTTGTCTTTCTCCAAACCATAAATAATCCTGTACTGAAGGCCGAGGCGTGAAGATCTATATCCATGCCACTGCCCCCTGAGCGCCTCATCGTGAAATCCTTTGATCATTCTGAGGCCTTCGGGTCCTGATATTCTTACGATATCCTTCCATTTCTCGTATCGCCCGAGCACTTCCCTCGAAAGCCGGGAAAGCTTTCTCGCCAGCGAATGATGTTCATATATCTCCCACATGTCATAAATGTACTATACCACATAAAGCATGTCAATAGGGCTCTTAAAGGTTTCTTTCTCGAGCCGATGGCCCCGTAGGGTCAGCCCTTAGAACAGTAATTAGCGCTTTATTCATGCGGACTTTCCTCCGCCTCAGCGCGTCCGGCGAAACGCCACGGGCACTTCGTCGTTGTCGCCTTCGAGCCGCGCGCGCGCGGCCCAGGCTTCATAGCGCTGCCGGTTCCAGCTTCCGACGCAGTCCCGGGCCAGGCGCTTCTCCGCGCCATAGCGCACACCGGCGCCACGGCAGGCCCAGCGCTCGAGGATTTGGGAGGAGAACAGGACATCCGCCAGGCGCGACTGGTTCCGACGCGCCCGGGACACGGCCGTCTTCAACGCTGTGGAAATTTCCTTGAACTCCTGCAGCAGCACCCGGCATTTTCGCCGGTCTTCCCGGTGAATCGGCAGCGCCGGATTGCCTTGGGCAATGACCCGATCGTAAAACCAACAGTCGGGGGCGCGTGCGTGAAGGCGTTGAATGGACCGGGCCGCCAGGTCCGCCGCCGCGGAAGAAAGCCCGTAAAAGTTCCCGCAGAAATCGCGGCAGAACGAGGGATCTTCTTCCGCCGCCGAAAAGAGATGGCCGGCCAGGGCCATGGGCCAGTCCATGGCGCCTGTCAGATAACGCCAGGGGCACCAGACCGTGTTCATCATCCCGCTGACCCCTTTCTTTCTCATGGGAATCGCCACGGCGGAAAAATCCCTGAGATTGCCCATATTGTGCCGGTTGGAAACCACCCTTGAAGCCCAGCATAACGTGGAAGGCGCGCCCCACACCTCAAAGCCTTTCTTGCGGAAAAACTCGAGGGAAGCCGGCGTAATCCCCGGATCGTAATGCCAATCGAAAATCAGGACATCCCGTCCGATCCGCGAGGCCAGTTGCGGGGCCGAAAGAACATGATCGCCCCACATGGCCGGGCGCTTTCCATGACTGCGGATGCAACCCAGGACCCATTTCATGTGGCGGGCAAAGACTTTCCAATGCTCGGCCTTGGGAAGACGCCGGTAGCGCGGCAGCCCCGAAATATCCACTTCATCGAGGCCGGCATGAACGATCGGAGACTCGAACAGGCGCGACGCGTCCCGGAACAGATCGTCCAGCACGCGGAAGGTGTCCGGATGATCGGGGTCGATCGCCGTAAAGGCGTTGCCGCCCCGATCGCCCAGATGCCGGAACGCCGGATGCGCCGTGATGCAACGCGTATGACCGAAACTCTCGATTTCGGGAATGACTTCAAGACCCAGTTTCCCGGCTTTCCGAACGAAGTCCCTCATTTCGTCCGGCTGAAACGCGTCCCGCCGGGCCAACTCGGGATGACTCGGAAACGCCATGGCGCAGCCCTGGTCATCCGTCAAATGCAATTGCACCGCGGTATAGCCCCACTCCTTCAGCCAGGGGAGCAGGAAGAAGTAATAGGCTTTGTGTTCCATTAACCGCGCCGGATCCAGCATGATTCCCCGATGTTTAAATAACGGCATGACGTTGCTCCTTAGTGCCTTAATCGCATTCACAAGCGTTGTCTCTCTTATCCTTCGCCGGTGCACCGTCTCACCACCTCGCCGTTTCGTCGCTTCCGCACCATTGGCTTCCATTTTCGCGCTTTTCGCGTGCTTCAGCCGCGCGGAAATTCGCCTTCGGGATTGCGGCAGACCTCGTGAAGAACGGTCATGAACTTACACAGATTGGGAAACGTGACCATCGGCTGGATGCCGTGATCGCCGTTGGGATAATAACCGCCTTGTTCGAGCAAGGGAGGCGCTTTTGACATGATCTCGGGCACGATCATGGCCTCGTTGCCCTCGTTGACCACCTCTTTTTCCAAGCCGCCGAAGAAAATAAATTTCGGATATCTTTCGCGAAGCGCAACAATGTCGTTCTTTCCCTTGGCTTCGAAGGGGTAGAGGGCGTTGAATCCGCAGTCGGCCAGCAAGGGCACCAGTTCCATGGCGCAACCATCCGAATCCACCGCAAGGACCGTGACGCCCGCGCCTTTGGCGACCTCGGCGACCCTCCGGTAAAACGGGGCGCAGAACTTCCGGAAATGATCGGGGCTGATCAGCAGACCGACATTGAACCCGATGTCCTCCCAGACGGTCACCACTTCCGGCCTTAACCGTTCAATCAGGGGGACGACATAGGTCTCGAAGTGTGCCAGTGTGGAAGCAATCATGTCCCGAACGAGATCCGGATCGTCATACAGCGCAAGGCTGGCCGCCTCGACTCCCATCCAACTGCGCACATACCCGTAGGTGCTTCCGGCATCGATCGCCAGCGGCTTGTCGCGGCGGTCAAACCTGCGGCAGTGCGCCTCCTGTTCCTCGCGCGGCATGATGGCCGTGGGGGTCACGCGGCTCTTGAAGAATTCCCACGATTGACGGTCCCGCACCGGATACCTCAGAAATGCGGGCATGCTGTAGGTGCTGTCATTGTCGATGACTTGCCGTGTTATCGCCCCGGTCTCTTCCTCGATAATCTCGAATCCGTTCTCGATGCGCCGCGTCGCCTTGATCCCGGGAACGTCGCGTCCCATCGAGAAATCCAGGGTGATGGGCCCTGTCGTCCCCCAATAGCGGCACCAACTACCCAGCTCAGTGTATTTTCCGGTTCCCCCCACCGTGCCCGGCATGCCCGTGGCGAAAAGGCGATCGCGGGTAAATCGCATGCAGCCACCGCTCATTCCGGGCGCCCCCGGGAAACCAAAGATGGGCACGTAGTCCGGTTTTTCAAAACGCGCCACCGCCAGAAATCTTTCGATGTCGTTCATACCTGAATAAGGCGTGCATCGCCCATTCCGCACGTCTCAGCCGCGCGGAAATTCGCCTTCGGGATTGCGGCAGACTTCGTGAAGAACGGTCATGAACTTACACAGATTGGGAAACGTGACCATCGGCTGGATACCGTGATCGCCGTTGGGATAATAGCCGCCTTGTTCGAGCAAGGGAGGCACTTTCGACATGATCTCGGGCCCGATCATGGCCTCGTTGCCCTCGTTGACCACCTCTTTTTCCA
>JACQHI010000342.1 GCA_016199105.1 Lentisphaerota bacterium
CGCCGAGGCGATTTACACGGATGAGGGCAGCGCGCACATCGTGATCGAAAACAACCTCTGCCACGACACCAACGAGCATGTTTTTCATCAGCATTTCGGACATGAAAACATTCTGCGCAACAATATCTTCGCGTTCGGAAAGGTGGGGGGGGTGTCGCTCGCCCGCTCGGACGCGACGTCCTCGTTCACGTTCGAGCGGAACATCCTCGTGGGCGACGGCCGGCCCCTCTACGTGGACGGCTACGGGCACACGCTGGACAAGCCCAACCCCGTCATCGATTTGAATGTGCTCTGGGATGTTTCCGGCCGGCCCGTCGTGGGCCGGACCGCGGACAAGAGGGATCTGGATCTGGCGCGCTGGCAGGCGGTCGGCAACGATCTTCACAGCGTGGTCGCCGACCCGCTCTTTCGCGATCTGGCGAAGCGCGATTTCACGCTCGCGCCCGACAGTCCCGCACTGCGACTCGGCTTCAAGCCCATTGACGTTTCCGATGTCGGTCCGCGCCCAAGCGAAAAAAGGACATGACAGCAAACAAAGAGGAAGCGCAATGAAAAAACTCGATATTCAACTGTGTCCCGAGACCGGCATCTGCTCCATCATCAAGGGCGATGGCACCAAGGTTGACCTGATGCCGGATGAAGTCGGCGGTTTAAGGGAAGCGGCGGGGAAGCCCGACGCCGTCAGGAAGGCCATCGCCGGCATTGATCCTGGCTTTGCGGCCGCGCTCGATTCCGAGGAACTGGGGCAATTGTCCTCGGAACTGAAACGGCCGCATACCCCGGCATGCCAGGGAAACAAGAATACATCCGGTTAGCCACCGCTAGCCGGCGTTCTGCAGGGCAAATTCCCAGTTGATCAGCGTGTCGAGCACGGCGTTGACATAATCGGCTCGGCGATTCTGATGCTCCAGGTAATAGGCATGCTCCCACACGTCAATGACCAGCAGCGGCTTCATGCCTGTTGTCAAAGGGTTGTCGGCATTGGCGGTCTTGACCACCTTCAGCTTGTCACCCTCAAGAACAAGCCAGGCCCAACCACTTCCGAACTGTGAAACGGCCGCGCTGACAAGCTCCTTCTTGCAGGCGTCCACGCCGCCGAAGGAAGCGTCCATCTTCTGCTTCAGCTCCGCGGGCGGTTCGCCTCCACCCTTCGGACGCATGCTTTTCCAGTAGAACGTATGGTTCCACGTCTGTGCCGCGTTGTTGAAGATCGCGGTTTTTTCCGCGCGGCCCGCCGTACCGGCAATTATCTTCTCCAGTGACAGGTCGGCATATTCCGTTCCTGCGATGAGCTTGTTCAGGTTATCCAGATAGCCCTTGTGATGTTTCCCGTAATGAAAACCGATCGTTTTGGCTGTGATGAACGGTTCCAATCCGTTTTCGACATACGGGAGAGGGGGCAAGACCTGGGGCGGCGGGGATTGCGCAATTCCGGAAAGACCGCCTGCCGCCAGCCATGCAACGGCGCTGGCGGATGAAATGAGAAAACGGCGACGCCCCATCATGGTCGGGGAATTGCGAGTGTCACGTGTGTTCATATCAGCCTCCTTGTCGATTTTCTTGTGGCTCAGGAGAACGTGACCGAATGGGAATGGCCACTGGAAACGCTGCTCTCGCTGGAGGCCGATCCGCCGCCGGCTATCGTTTGCACCTGGTCGGCCGAGAAAGCGACGGTGTGCGTGTGTCCGCTGCCGGTGGACAGTGCGATTGTCACCGCCGCTCCCGCCTGCTGCTGGGCGGCCGTGAGGGTCGCCGTGTGCCCATGGTTCGAGCTTATCGAAGCGGATTTATCCGAGATTGCCGGCGCAGAGGGAGTGCTCGGGGCCGTCTCGCTATCGCCGTCGCCACCGTCCCCCGATTCGCAGCCGGCGAGCGCCAGAACGCCGGCCGCTGCCCCCATCATGCCCACGCACTGCAAAAAAAACCTGCGGGTCATTCCACTTTCTTTGTCTTCGCTCATGATGTGCTCTCCTTAAGTTGAGTGTCGGCGGTAAGAGTGGCATGTCTTGGGGCCATGTCCCATCGGGAAAACCCCGGTTTCCCGCATCGAAATCCCGGATGATTGTGGAAAGAACGCAGCCGGGGCGCAACGCCGGCCGCGGGATTTCGCAGTCAACATGAGCTGTTGCCATCAGAACGAATGTCCATGCTGAAGCGGGCGATTCCGCATCGTGTCAGGCGGGTTGCACGTGGGTCGTGAGGCGCAACCCGGTGACGGGATGCGCCGAACGGACCACGAGGCAGGGGTGCAGAGGGTCCGGCGAGGCATCGCCCCAAGCCTTTGCCATGAGGGTGTGGTCGGGCATGGGCTCTTCGCTGACGGCAAGCGGCACAGAGCCTTCCAACGTCAAGGTCGCCACGGGCCATGTGATCTGCCAACGGGCGCCCGCGCCCTGCATGTGGATGAGTTGCGTCGCACCCAGATGCCAGCGGAAGCACACGGTATCCGTGTGCGTATCGGCCAGAACGACGTCGTCTTCCACCGTCAGCGCATCGGCCGTCCAACGCACGATGCGCCACCAGCGCTGAACTCCCTCGTAGCACGCCGTGCCGTCCACCGTGATGTCGCCGCCTGCCGCGTCGAGCCGCCGCACCGCGATCGGGGCCACGGCTTTTTTTTGCCAGCCGGGTAACCACACGTAGCTTCCGTCGGTGGGATAGGGCGGCGGGCCGGGCATGCGCGTGCCGAGTTGCAGCACGTTGTGACCGAGGCCGGTGCTGTAATGGGAGTGAATGAGCGGATTGTGATAGGCCGGCGTGCCCGCCTCGATCAGGATCGGGCGTCCGCGCGCGATGAAGTTCACGTGGCCGCGGTCGAAATGATCGTGCTGGTCGGCCGCATGTCCGCCGCGGATCCAGACGCCCGTGGCGTCGTCCTCCCAGCCGCTGCGCCAATTGACCCGGCGCGCGCGATCATAAGCGGCGAAGAGCGGTGGCGCCGGGTCGTCGCCGTCCCCGGACGGCAACGCGCGCGCCGCCATGCCCGTCAAATCCTCCGACGGCCCGTCGAACAGCCGCCGCAGAGCCCAGCGGGCGACCGGGTGTTGAAGCGTCACGGCCAGCAGGGAAAGGAATTTCCGAAATTCGGGGTCTGTCCGGGGCGCCGCCTGCGGAAAGCAATCGAAACAATTGATGAGCCATCGGCCGGGTTGCACGTGGTGGACAAGCCATAAGGGAAAGCGTTGGAGAAACGGATGGCCCAGGAGGCGATGATCGCCGGCGAGCGCCATGGCGTGAACGGTGTGCAGCATCGAGGTGACGGTGAACGAGGCGTAATTGGCGCCCTCCTCGAACG
>JACQHI010000340.1 GCA_016199105.1 Lentisphaerota bacterium
CTGACGAATTCCATGGGGGTAATATACTCAAAAAAACCGTTGATTAAAGTAAAAGTTGCCCCGCTGCGGGGCCTAATTTATCATTGTAGCTCGGGACTGCCCGCCGGGTTTTTCTCCGTGTCCACCACCCGACGGCGGGCAGTCTGCTGACGTGCCCGCCCTACAAGGCTCGTTGAATCTATGGAGGATTCGGTGGCTTTTTAGGGGACCACCGGCTCTGCCGGTGGCGCCTGAGTCTGGCGTCAACTGGCTGACTCAGGCACCGAAGGGCGCCATTATTGGGAATTGCCTGGAATCGGAGGAGCGGGTTTTGCGAATTCTTCACGGCTATATAACGAGGAGTTTCCTCGTCACGTTTTTCATCACGCTGACGGTGTTTCTCTTCGTCATGGTGCTGGTGAATTTCTCCCGGGTGATCGATATTTTTTCGCGCGGCGTTTCGGGCCTGTTCATCCTGCGGGTGTTTCTCTCCGGCATTCCCTTCGCCCTGATTTTCGCCATTCCCATGAGCGTCCTGACGGCGGTTTTTCTCACCTTCAGCCGGATGGCCAACGATCGAGAGATCACGGCCATGAAATCCTGCGGGGTCAGCGTGTGGCAGATGATCGAGCCGCCCGTGATCTGGTCCACCCTGCTTTGCGGGTTGTGCATCTACATCAATTGTTCCCTCGCGCCCGACAGCCATTTCGCGCGCCGCAAGCTGCTGGGAAAGGTCGGGCTCGAAGACCCCATCAATTTCCTGGACGCCGGGCGGTTCATCAACGATTTCCCGGGGTTCAAGATATTCATCGGCGGCAAGAAAGACCGGCAGATACGGGATATCATCATCTACGAGCTGGACGGCACGGAATTGAAGCGAACCATCCGCGCCGAGTCCGGCAATATCGAAAAGGATCCGTTGAATGGGACCAACATCGTGGTCAATCTCTATCAGGTCCGGCTGGATCAACAGCCGGACGGGGATAAGCCCGACGCGCGCAAGGAAACGCGGTACATGACCGCCGGCCATTATCCGGTGAACATCGATGTCGGCGCGCTGATGCAAAAGGATATCGTCTGGAAAAAGCGGGCGGATTACACGATGACCGAATTGATTCGCGCGCTTCGGGACGCGCGCAAGGAGATGCCGGGCATGCGGGACGAGGATCTGGGGGTGTACCGGACGTCGCTGCTGGTGGAGGCGAATACGCGCCTGGCGCTGTCCTTTTCCTGTTATGCCTTCGTTTTTTTGGGGGCGGCGCTAGGGATCCGCATTCACCGCAAGGAATCGTCGATCGGCATGGCGCTGGCGCTGGCGTTCGTGTTCGTTTTCTATTTCTTTGTCATCATCGCCGATTCGCTGGTGAGCCATCCCCGGTTATATCCCGAACTGATCGTGTGGATCCCCTTCTTCATTTCGGAAATCGTCGGCTTCGTTTTGTTGAAACGCTCGCGGTAATGGGTCAGTTCAGGAGCCGGACCACGACGGTGTCGGGATCGCCGGGCAGGCCGCCAGGCTCATGGCCGATGCCCAGGGGCTTGAACTTCGTGTCGAAGTCGCCCGGACGGATCACGCCATAGACACGGCCCTTCGCCTTCCGGATCAGTTCCCTGAGTTCGTCCGGCGTTGTGAGTTCGCCCGGCCGGCCCGGTTCCCGCTGCATGCCGAACTCCAGTTCGTTCTTGATCTGGTAGAGAACCGTGACGCGCCGGGCATAAAAAGGCAGTGCCGGGCGGTAATCCCAGAACGCAATCACCGTGTCGTCGGGCTTCAACGCCGCGGCGAGACTTTTATACACGATCGACGAATTGCTGTGCAGGAGAACGTTCATGTCCCTCCCGGCGATGGGAGACATCAGCAGCGCGACGGACAGCAGCACGGAAGCGGCCGGCAGTGTGAGGGCGGCGGGTGAAGCCCCGGTCATTGGGCGGCCGAGCCACACCGCCAGGGCAATGGGAATGACGATCGTCAGGCTGCTGAGCGGGGTTTTATAAATGACGCCTGGCAGCAGTTGAAAATAGCTGATGCACCAGAAAACAGGAAAGGCCGCCAGGAGCAGGCCGAGCCCGAACACCCCCGTGTTCCAGAGGCGGCGGTCGGCGACGGTCCCGTCTTGGGGTTCGATCAGGCCCCAGCGTCCGATCAGTAGCGTCAACGGGGGAATGGCCGGAAGGATATAGGACATCAGCTTGCCCGTGCCGATCGAGAAGAACAGGAGCACCACGCCCGCCCAGACCAGCAAATACCGGGTCAGCGTGTCTGTCGAGGGGGCATGCCGGGCCTTGAGTTGCCGCCCCGCGCGGAACAGGAAAAAAGTCCAGGGTAACAGCAGAAGGGGCAGCACTTTCCCATAGAACCAGAACGGTTCGTCGTGCAATTGGATCGCGCGCGTGCCGAGAAAACGCGCCAAATGCTCTTGAAAGACGAATTGCCGCAGAAAACCCGGGTTCCACTGCTCGATGAAGAGGAACGACGGAATCAGAAGAACGGTGAAAAGCAGGACGGCCGGGATGACGGCTGGAGAGAACAGCGCCCGAAGCCGCTTTTCCCACAGGAGCCACAGAACAAGCGTGGCGCCGGGAAGGACGACGGCCACGGCCCCCTTGGTGAGGACGCCCAAGACGGCGGCCACGGCGGCCAGCGCGAGGAATCCCATCCGTCCGGCTTGCTCGCCATCGGACTTGAAGGCCCGATAGAGAGCGGCGCTGGTGGCGGTCATCCAGAGCATTAAAAAACTGTCGGTCAATAGGATGGAACAACCGGCCGCGAAACCGGCGGTCGAGCAGGCCGTGAAAAGAATGAGTCCGGGCCGCGCCTGTTTCCATTCCGATCGAATGAGCCATCCCATCAGCCCGGCCATCGAAAGGACGACCAGCAGGAGTGGAACGCGGGCCGCCCAATCGTGAATGCCGAAAAGCGACAGCGCGGCGGCGGTGATCCAATACGCCACGGGCGGCTTTTCGTAATAGAGGTAATCCATCAGCCGCATGGTTTTCCAGTCGCCGCGGGCGATCATTTCCCTGGGGATTTCGGAGTAGCGTCCTTCATCCGGATCGCTGAAGCCCCGGTAAAACAGGATGATCAGGAAAGCCAACGCCAGCAGGATCTGGCTGAGCGGCAGACGATAGCGCGGAACTTGTTCTCGATTGTTCATAAAAGTGTTGGGGCTGATAACAAACTCGTCCAGTGTAGCGAACCGGTACGCAGGATTCACGCGATTTTTTTCTGTTGCACTGGGGGGGGATAGACTACGCTTCATGGTCTTGTGTTTTATCGCAGTTTCGAGTGGTGAAGGCGCTCATGAGCCTCAACAGGAAGGACCTCCGATGAAATCGAAAATCGTCAGCGTCTTGCAGCCGTTCGATGGGCCGGTCCTTCAGTTGAACGATGGCCGGCTCATGGGTTTTCTCAATGGCAAGGAGGGCGGCATTCAGGATATCCGGGCCCGTTACTCCGGCGATCACGGCCTGACCTGGTCAGACCCGGAGGTGCTGTTCAAATTGGATCCGGCCGTCGGCGGCTGGGTGACCAGTGAAATGCTCCTGGATCGGCAGGGCGAAATCCACGTTTTTCTGCTGAACGATGCCGGCACGGGCATTCTGTGGGCGGGTGAAGGCGAGCGGCCGGCCGTCGGCGGCCTGACGGAGCAGCGGCTGGATCTCTGGCACACGAAAACCACGGGGAAGGGCCGGCAATGGCAGAAGCCCAAGTGCATCTGGACGGGCTACACCGGTTCCCTCAATTCGGTGGCCCAGTTGAAAAACGGCCGCATTCTGTTGCCCTTTTCGTATCTGACAAAGCGGGGCTGGGCCTCTCGCGGCGGCGGGCTTGGGGAATGGTCGTTTTACGGGCAATTCGATTCCGTGGTGATCTATTCCGATGACAATGGCGACACCTGGTGGCTCTCCAATGCCGTAAAGATTGTCACGCCGGATATCTCCTACGCCTATGGCGCCTGCGAGCCGGTGGTGATCCAGCTCAAGGATGGCCGGGTCTGGATGCTGATCCGCGGGCAGACCGGCCGGTTCTACGAATCGTTTTCTGACGACGGCGCCGAATGGTCCATTCCGAACCCCTCGGCCATCATCAATTCCGATTCGCCCGCCGGTCTGGACCGGCTGGGCGACGGCCGCCTGTTCCTCGTCTGGAACAACTGCCTGCGCTTTCCGTATGCCTATGGCGGGCGCCAGGTCATCCACGCGGCCATTTCCGAGGATGACGGCGCCACCTGGCGCGGCTTCCGCGAGGTGGCCCGCGATCCGCTCCGGCATCAGCCCCCGCCGCCCGGCGGCGATTTCGGGACCGCCTATCCGTTCCCCAGCGTGACGGCGGATAACCGGATACTGATCATGAGCGGGCAGGGGGTGGGTC
>JACQHI010000029.1 GCA_016199105.1 Lentisphaerota bacterium
CCGTCGCCGTCATAATCGCCCGCCACCGTCGTGCCCTGCGCGCCGAACAAGCCGAACTCGGCCAAACGATATGCCGTCCCCTTGACCGTGTTCCGGTTCAGATACACCTCCGCACTCAGGCAACGCTTCCACGTTCCATCCGTCTCATCGAACCAGCAGGCCGACAGTGCGCTCTCGGAAACCCTTGTGCCGTCCACCAGCCCGTCATTGTTCGCATCCTCATAGGGAATCTCGAATGAAATCGGTTTGAACAACTCCGGATCCCCCTCAATGGAAACCGCCCGATTGCGATGGATGTTCCGCTTGCCGGCTGCCGAGCCGTTGACCGCATGGCTGTTGGTCCCCACCAATTCGAGCCGCACCGTAAAATCGCTTTCCACAGCCCCCATCGGAACTTCCACCACGGTCCCATCATAGACGCTCACCTCCGCCGTTTCGTCGCGACTGAACGTTTCCAACTTATAATGGTATCCCTGAACGTTTTGGTCGGCGACCCTCGCGCCGTTCATGTTTTCCGTCCCTTCCTCCACATCCCCCGGCTGGCGCCGGCTGAACCCCGTCACACTCACCTGAATCACATCCGAATAAGCCACATTCCCCGCTTCGTCCGTCGCCTTAAGGCGCAAATCGTAATTCGTTTGAGTCAAACCGGAGACATCCCAAGTCATTTTGTACGCCAAGGGCGCGGGTTCGAAAAGGCTTCCCAGATCGCTCCACGTGTCGGACGAGGAAAATTTGTACTGGAATTGGGCGGAGGCCACCAAGCTGGCGGGCGCCGCATGCCCCATGAGCGTCACGTCCGTCCCACTGATCGAATTACCGGACCTTGGTGTGCTGATCCAGACCTTAAGTTCCCCGACCGGTTCGCTGACGTGTATTTCGATCGCGGCGGAGCCGGAAAGACCCGTTTCATCCACCACCATCACCCGCGCCTGATAGGTCCCGGCCGCCGTGTAGATGTTCGTCGCCGTGCCCGTCGCTGTTTTCAGATCGTAGTTTCCATCCCCGTCAAAGTCCCACCAGAAGTTCGTGCAAGCCCGTCCATCGTCAAGGATCGCCGTGAACACCGTCGTCAGCGGCAGACATCCGTTTGTGGGTGTCGCGCTCAGAGTCACGGTTGGCCCTGGCGTCGCCGACGGACTCACATTCACCACGGTCGTTGCCGTGTCCTGTACGCCCACGTTGTCGGTCACCCGCAAAGCAACCGTATAGGTTCCAGCCGACCGGTAGGTCCACGACACCACGCCGGTGGTGGACAAACGGTCATACACGCCATCGCCGTCAAAGTCCCATTCGTACGCCACCAGGCTTCGCCCGGCCGACGCGGTCGAGCCTGTCCCATCGAAGCGAACCGCCAACGGCGCCTGCCCTTCCTCCGGGGTGGCCCGAATGTCGGCCACAGGACTCTGGCCCGTCGCCGTAATCACCACCGTGGCCGAGCTTGAACCGCCATCGTTATCCGTTACCCGCGCCACCGCCGCGAAGATCCCCGGCTCCATGTATTCCACAACGAACCGGCTGTCCGTGGACCGGATTTCGAACACTCCATCCCCGTCCTTATCCAATTCATACAGTACGATCCGGCCGTCCGAATCGAACGAGCCGCTTAGATCGAACTCCACGCGCAAAGGCGCCGGCCCGTTTGTCGGACTCGCCTGCACCACGATCACCGGCAATTGATTCGTCGTAAACGTCGCCGCGATTGTGTGGTCGGCCATCACGTTATGGAACGTGTAACTCGAAAGCGATCCCACGGAAACACCATCCACCGTCACAGTGGCAATCCGATAACCCGCGGCGGCCAGAATTGCGAACGACTGCGACTCTCCATACGTCAGCGTCACCGTCCCCGCCGGACTGATGCTTCCCCCCGCGTCGGCGGACGCCGTGATCGTATAGGAATTCGTCACGATCACCGAGTTTGTTACGCTGGGGGCTGGATTGTAGATCGCATCGCCCCCCTGACGGGCCACCACCCATACCATGCCGGTCCCCGTGAACGTGAGATTCGTTCCATCGGCAATCGTCCCCGGCCCTGACGCCACCGCGAACGACACCGGCAACCCGGAACTCGCCGTCGCCGCCAGCCCCACCCGTCCCGTCACCGCCTGACTCGATATCGCGGGGAAGGCAATGGTTTGGTCGAGCTTATCCACCCACAGATACACCGTGACGAACTGCGGCGAATTACTCGCCGCAGCAATAATAGTGACGATCCCAGTATAACTTCCTGGCGTCAACCCCATGGTCTCGTAGTTGACGCTCACGGAAACGGTTTCGCCCGTGCTCAGCCCACTTGCGGGCGAAAGCGACAACCAGTTCACATTCGGCGACAGAACGTATTCCATCGCGCCTGTTCCAGCATTCCATATTTCGATCGTCTGTCCGGTGGCGGTGAAACCGTAGTCGCACCGATTGGACAGGATGGCGGGGTTTCGAATGAGGAAGGCGTTCGCATTAAATCCCTCATAGGCGCCCATATCCACCACGCCACAGATGATGCGCGGCTTGCCATCCAGATCGCCCGCGTTCGTCATCCAAGGCTGGTTCGTGCCCGTATTGATGCAGGGTGATGTCGGCTGGAGGCGAAAGTCGACCGGTACGGGGTCGGCCCGGTCACCCGTGCCCAAGGACACGAACTGCGGCTCGTTGGTGATGTTGCCGACACCGCCAATGTTCGTTCCAATGCAACTGTAGGAAATATCGCCACTGACATCGCCATTATAATTATCGCTGGTGTGATTGTAATACACGATGCAGTTCCGCACCGTGCCCCCAACGGCAGTTACGCCGCCATAGCCGGTTTCGGCCACGTTGCCACTGATTGTGCAATTCTGCACTATACCGTCCCAGACAAACACGCCGCCGCCGTCGCCAAAATCGTCACCGCCCACCATATTGCCGCTGATCGCGCAGTTCCGCACCGTACCGCCATTGACACACACGCCGGCGCCGAAATAGCCGGCATCATTCCCGCTAATTGTGCAAGCCTGTACCGTGCCGCCCCCGATAATCAAACCGCCACCGCTGTTCCATGCCCCATTCCCGCTAATCGTGCAGTTCCGCACCGTGCCGCCATTGACAGATATGCCGCCACCGCTCTTCCATGCCCCGTTCCCGCTGATCGTGCAGTTTTGAATCATTCCGTCAGTGTGCAGATAGACCCCAGCGCCATAGCCGTCGCTAGGAGCTAAGAAGTCGAAGCCGAAATAACCGCCAGCCGTATTGTCGTTGATCGTACAGTTCTGAATTGTGCCGCCAGAGTAAAGATGGACCCCACCACCATAACCGTTATTGAATGGACCGCCAGCGGAATTGCCGCTGATGGTGCAATTCTGAATTGTGCCGCCAGCGTAAAGATAGACACCACCGCCATAGCCGGGGAAGAAGCTGCCGCCTAAGACGGGGAAAAAGCTACCACCAGCATAGTTGCCACTGATCGTGCAATTCTGAATCGTACCACCGGAGTAAAGAAAGACACCGCCGCCATAGCCGTCGCTATCGTTGCCGTCCGCCAAATTGCCGCTGATCGTACAATTCTGAATTGTGCCACCATTGATGAAGACGCCTCCCCCGTAATCGGCACCGGTAACATATCCATTCGTCACCGTGAACCCATCGAGCACCGCGTTGGTGTGTAAATACGCGCAGCGCGTCACGCCACCTCCGTTGATTGTGGTGACTTGCGCCCCGTTGACGCTACGGACGGTCACGCCTTGGGAAATCGAAATCTGGCTGGTCAGCAGGTAGGCGCCGGCGGTCACCAGCACCGTGTCGCCATTGGCAGCGATATTGACGCCCGCCTGGATGGTTTGTTTGGCGAGCTTCCAACTCGCGCCGTTGTTGGCGTCATTCCCCGATGGGCTGACATAATAGGTCGCCGCGCGCGCTTCCGCCGATGCGGCAAGCAGCAAGGCGATGCAAAACGGCAATCGAAAAAAAGTGGTCATGGCATTCACAATATCCGCTTACGTATGAATGATAGCTTGTCTCCCTCCGAATGCAACAAGGAAAAAAATTCTTTGTGGTAATGCCTCAGAAGCTGTGTAAAAAAATGATTTGGACGCGACGGCGCGCGGCCTACTCCGCCGTAGC
>JACQHI010000343.1 GCA_016199105.1 Lentisphaerota bacterium
ACGGGCGCCAAGCGCGCCAAGTGTTTCCGGATCATCGGGCAACGGAAACGCTATGGCCATATCGGTGACCTGATCCGGGTTTCCATCCGCGAAGCGCAACCGGGCGGTTTGGTGAAGCAAGGCGAGGTTCGCTTCGCCGTGATCGTTCGCACCCGGCAGCCTATCCGTCGTCCGGACGGATCCGCTCTGCGCTTTGACAGCAACGCCGTGGTGCTGGTGGACGATAAAATGAATCCGCTGGGAACACGCATTTTCGGTCCCGTGGCCCGCGAGTTGCGCGACAAGGAATGCGCCAAGATCATTTCCCTGGCGCCGGAGGTGTTGTGAGCCGGTTGTCCAAACTTCATATCAGAAAAGACGATATCGTCACGATCATTGCCGGTGACGAGAAGGGAAGCGGAAAGACCGGCAAGGTTCTGGCGGTCATGCCGGAACGGCGGCGCGCCCTGGTTGAGGGGATGAATTTCATCAAGAAGACGCTCCGGAAGACCCAGGACACGCCCAAGGGCGGCATCGTCGAGAAGGAAGCCTCGATGGCGATTTCGAACCTGCTGTTGTTTTGTCCGAAATGCAAGAAGGGCGTTCGCACGGCGAGGGTTGTGGAAACCGGGAAGGCGTCGCGAAAGTGCCGGAAATGCGGTCATCTGTTCGATGCATAAGGAATGCGCGGTATGGTGCGTCTGAAAGAGAAATATTTGAAAGAGATCGTGCCGGCGATGAAAAAGTCGCGGGCCTACACCAATGACCTCCAGGTGCCGAGGCTGCTCAAGGTGGTGGTCAACATGGGGATCAATTCCTCGGTGGACAAGGATGTGTTCAAGACCCTGACGAAGGATCTGGCCACGATTACCGGCCAGTTGCCGATCGTCCGCAAGGCGCGGACCAGCATCGCCAATTTCAAACTGCGGGAGGGAATGCCGGTGGGGGCGCAGGTGACGTTGCGCGGCGCTCGCATGTTCGAATTTGTGGACCGGCTGTTGAATACGGTGCTGCCCCGTCTGCGGGATTTTCGCGGCGTGTCGACCAAGGCGTTCGACGGGCGGGGGAATTACACGTTGGGCGTCCAGGAGCAGACGATTTTCCCCGAAATCAACGCGGATGAAGTGAAGAAGCCTCAAGGCATGCATATTTCCTTCGTCACGACGGCGAAGACCGACGATGAAGCCCGGGAACTGTTGCGCCTGATGGGCATGCCGTTTGCCAGCGGATAACATCGCATCACGAGGGAGGACGAACCTTTGGCCAAGATATCGTTGGAGATTAAAGCGCAGCGAAAACCGAAATTCAGCACGCGGGCCTATCATCGGTGCAAGCGATGCGGACGTCGCCGGGCGTATATGAGCAAATTTCAGGTTTGCCGTATCTGCTTCCGGGAGTTGGCGTCCGTCGGGCAGATTCCCGGCGTGATCAAGGCGAGTTGGTAGGGGGAATGCATGAGTGTGTCGGATCCAATCAGTGACATGTTGGTGCGACTCCGCAACGCGAGCGTCGCGAAAACGGATGTTCTGGAAATGCCGCATTCGAAGATGAGGGATGCCCTCGCGCGGATTCTGAAAAAGGAAGGCTTCATTTTCGATTTCACGGCCGAGGGCGGGAAGGCCCGCAAGATTTTGCGGCTCTACTTGCGCTTCACCGTGGCGGGTCGCGAGCGGATTTCGGTGATCCGGGGGCTTCGACGGATCAGCCGGCCGGGGCAGCGCCATTACGTGGGGGCGGGCGAAATAAAGCCGGTCCGGAACGGAACGGGCATCGCCATCCTGAGCACGTCGAAGGGGGTCATGACCGATAACGACGCCCGGCGGGATCGTTTGGGCGGAGAACTCCTGTGTGAGATTTGGTAAGGGGGAACGAAACGTATGTCGCGAGTAGGTCAACAACCGGTCACTCTTTTGCCGGGGGTCGAAGTGAAGGTCAGCGGGTCCACCGTGTCGGCCAAGGGGCCGAAGGGCGGCATGGCGCTGCAGATCCCCGGGGGGTTGGCGGTGAAGGTGGATGGCGGGAAGGTGAAAGTGGATCGGCAGAATGAACTCAAGTTTACGCGCTCCCTTCACGGCCTGATGCGAAGCCTGATCCACAACATGGTCG
>JACQHI010000368.1 GCA_016199105.1 Lentisphaerota bacterium
TTCACCACCAAGGAGGTCGGCAAGGGAACCGGGCAGGGCCTTTCGACCTGTCATTCGATCGTGGTGAAAAAACATGGCGGCACCATCGCCTTTGAAACGGAAGAGGGCAAAGGCACGACCTTCATCGTCCGCCTCCCTCTGAAACCGGCCGGCGTATGAAAACCATCCTGTTTGTCGATGATGACGTCAATGTGCTGAACGGTCTGCAACGGATGCTCCGTTCCCGGCGCCAGGAGTGGGAGGTCCATTTCGCGGCCGGCGGCGAGGAGGCTTTGCGCCTCATGGAGACGGGCGTTTTCCATGTGGTGGTCTCCGACATGCGCATGCCGGGGATGGATGGCCGCGAACTGCTCACCCGGATCAGGCAGAACTATCCGGACACCGTCCGGATCATTCTATCGGGGCAGTCGGATCGGGATATCCTGTTGAAGTCGGCCGGCCTGGCGCATCAGTTTCTATCCAAGCCTTGTGACGCCGAAGCGCTCAAGCGGACGGTGGAGAGCGCCTGCGGGCTGAGGGACGTGTTGAAAAGCGAAACCCTGCGCGGCCTGGTTTCCCGTATCGACGTCGTGCCCAGCCTGCCGGGGCCTTACCTCCAGTTGCTGGAGGAGCTGCGCTCGTCCGAGGCGTCCATCGCGAAGGCCGGCGCCATCATCTCGCGCGACATGGGCATGACGGCCAAGATCCTGCAACTCGCCAACTCGGCGTTTTTCGGCGTGCGTCAGCATGTGACGGATCCCGCCCACGCGGCCAGCCTGTTGGGGCTGGAAACGATCAAGGCGCTCGTGCTGTCGGTCCAGGTTTTCAAGCAGTTCGAACGGCAGGTGCTGGATTCGTTTTCCATCGCCGAACTCTGGCATCATAGCGTTGCGGTCGGCGCCTATGCGCAGGTCATCGTGCGGACGGAAGCCCTGGAGGAGTCCTTTGTGAACAACGTGTTGACCGCTGGCCTGTTGCACGATATCGGCAAGCTTGTGCTGGCGGTGAAATTTCCCGCCGACTGGAAGGCGGCGCTCCGGCTGATGGCGGAGAAATCCCTGGATTTCTGCGATGCGGAGCGCGAAATATTCGGCGCTTCACATGCGGAAGTGGGGGCGTATCTGCTGGGGTTATGGGGGATGTCCTCCCCGGTCGTGGAGGCGCTGGCGTTCCATCATGCGCCCTCGCTTTCCGGCGGTTCGTCCTTCGAACTGTTGACGGCGGTGCATGTGGCCAATCTGTTCGATAACGAAATGCGGGCGCCGGAGCAGGGGATGAAGTCGGGCGTTTGCGACCTGGCGTATCTGGAGCGGATCCGGAGGGCAGACCGTCTGCCCGGCTGGAAAAAACTGTGCCAAACCATGAAACCGGATGTGGTCGAATGGATGAAAAAATCCTATTAGTGGATGACGATGCGAACCTACTCGCGGCCTTCCAACGGCAGTTGCGCCACCGCTACAACGCCGAATCGGCGCTGAACGCGGACGCCGCGCTCGACATCGCCATGACCCGGGGCCCGTTCGCCGTCGTCATCTCCGACCTCCGGATGCCCGGGATGGATGGCATCCAGTTCCTGAGCCGGATCAAGGAGAGGGCGCCTCATACGGTCCGGATCATGTTGACGGGCAACGCCGATCTTCAAACGGCCATCGATTCGGTGAACGAGGGCAATATTTTTCGCTTTCTCACCAAGCCGTGCCCGCCGGAGACGATGGAAAAAGTCATCGCGGCCGGCGTGGAGCAGTACCGCCTCATTACCGCCGAAAAGGTGCTGTTGGAACGGACGCTCGGCGGGGGCATCAAGGTGTTGACCGATGTGTTGTCCCTCGTCAATCCCACGGCGTTTGGCCGGGCCAACCGCCTCCAGCGCTTTGTCCGCCTGATGGTGAACCGGCTGAACGTCTCCAATGCCTGGGAAATCGAGATGGCCGCGTTGTTGTCCCAGGTCGGCTGCGTGACCGTTCCGGAGCCCGTGCTGCACAAGGCGTTTGCCGGCGGCGCCCTGTCGTTCGAGGAGCGGAAAATGATGGAGGCCCATCCCCAGGTGGCGCATGACCTGATCGTCAATATCCCCCGCCTGGAAGGCGTGGCGGAGGCCATCGCATTTCAGGAAAAGCGGTTCGACGGCACGGGATCGCCGCCTGAAAACAGGGCGGGCGATGCCATCCCCCTGGGCGCCCGGATTTTGAAGCTGATCCTGGATTTCGACGCGCTCGAGTCGCGCGGGGTTTCCCGCCGGAAGGCGCTGGCCGTGCTGGCCGGGCGGGCGGGCTGGTACGAACCGGCGTTGTTGAGAACGCTGGAAGACGTCATCATTTCCCTCGAGGTCGGCGACCATTTCCGTCTGAAGGAAGTCGCGCTCGGCGACCTGGCGCCCGGGATGATCTTTGCCGAGGACGTTTTCAGCGGGACGGGTCTTCTCCTGATCAGCAAGGGCCAGGACGTGACCCAGCCGATCCTCATGCGGCTCCGGAACTTCGCCTTCAATGCCGGCATGCGCGGCCCCCTCCGGGTGCTCATTCCGCGCGATGCCGTCAAACCGGCGCGGTAGCGCAGATAAAAAATGGGTATTGACCGGCCAGGCGGCGCTCCGGTATTCTATGCGCCATGGGTATTACCTACGTTGAAGGCTTGGTAAAGGGGGTGTCGGGCAAACAGGAGAACGTGAAGTTCCTTGTGGACAGTGGAGCCACCTACTCGCTCTTGCCCAAAGCGGTCTGGGAATCCATCGGCTTGAAGCCCAAGCGCAAACTCACGTTTACGCTTGCTGACGGCACCACGGTCGAAAGAGCGGTCTCGGAAGCTTTTGTCGTCTTCCCGCAAGGCGACGCGCACACGCCGGTGATTTTGGGCGAGGAAGGCGATCAGGCGCTGCTGGGAGTCGTGACCTTGGAAATTCTTGGCCTTGTATTGAATCCTTTTGCCCGCACTCTGCAGCCCATGCATATGCTGTTGTGTTAAGAGCCTAAAAGAATGGGGGCCACGCTCTCACGAGCGCAGCCACGGGACTGTAGCGCGTATGCCCCCTGAGATTAAAATTCCCCCGTCGGTTGTTCTTGGCGTTCTTGCGCGGCTGACTTATTGTGATGACCATGTTGTTGCTTCGTCGACTTGCCGAATCCCTGGCCCTCAACGCCGGCATGCTGGCCATGATGGTCCTGGTCATGGGCCTCGGGTTGGGCGAGAAAATGGCCGAACGGTTCCTCCCGGTCTACCTCATGGCCCTGGGCGCCACGCCCCTGTGGGTGGGCGGCCTGAATGCCCTCAATAATCTGCTGAATGCCCTCTATGCCTTTCCCGGCGGCGCCCTCAGCGACCGACTCGGGTATAAGAAGGCGCTGATCGTTTTTACGCTTCTGGCCATGTTCGGATACCTGCTGGTGATCCTGATTCCCCGCTGGCAGGCCGTGTTCGCGGGCTCCGTCTTCTTCATTTCCTGGACCGCGATTTCCCTGCCGGCCATCATGAGCCTGGTGTCGAAGCGGGTGAAGGCGAACAAGCGCACGACGGGCGTCACGGTTCATTCCTTCGTCCGCCGCATTCCCATGGCGCTGGGACCGATCCTTGGCGGGTGGGCGATCGCCCGGTACGGGGAAGTGCCGGGCATTCGGATCGCCTTTGGCATCGCCTTCGTCATGTGTTGCGCCTTTTCAACATCTTCAGATGAATCTGGAAGACATAATAGGCCATGAGCACGGCAATGACAAAACCCATCCACCCATCCTTGTATCCGTCAATCGTCACATACCGGAACCAGAACGTGCGCGGGGGCGAGAAAAGTAGCTTCATGAGGCTGAAGCGTTCGCCTTTCTCGAATTTCGCCTTCGCTTCGAGCGAGGTATAGAGGTCTTGCTTGCGAACGAATTCCAGCAGATTGTCCGAGTTATAGTGGAGCAGCGGGCTTGCGAGCATCCCGATATGTCCTTTGACGTCCAAATCCTCATGAACGGACCGAAAATAGCGGCAGGCCCCTCTTTTCAAAAGCTTCACCTGTGAATCGTTCCGGATGACGTGCCGAACAGGGTGCCCGCAAATATAGTTCTCCCGTCGGACGCTGAAGGCTGAATGGTCGCCGACATTCTTCTCGATAGTCTCGCGAATTTCTCGGGTAAGCTCTGCGCTGATCACTTCATCCGCATCAAGCGAGAGGATCCATTCCCCGGTGGCATGATCCAACGCCGCGTTCTTCTGGTTTGCGAAATTGTCGAACGTGCGGACCAGGGCTTTATCTGTAAACTCCCGGCAAATCTCAAGAGTTTCGTCCGTGCTGCCGGAATCAACGACCACAATTTCATCCGCCCATTGAACACTCTCGATGCAACGCCGGATGCGGCGCGCTTCATCCTTTGTGATAATGATAGCTGAAAGTGTCGGCATGGTTAATTCTTGATCAAATCGGCTTCCTGAAAAATGAAATGACCTTCCGCCAAGAAATCGCTTTTCAGAGTGCTGGGCAACCCACCCAAGGACCCGTCCTAAAAATGCGCTTTCACTGGGAGCATGTGTGGCAGGATAGAGCCAGAAAGTCAAGCACGTCTAAACAAATTAACAAAATATCATCTCTCCGTCTTGCGCTTCCCTGTCCGACGTCTCGGGCAGGCAGGGAGGTGTTCAGTCTAGCGCCTTTTTTGTGCTATGACTTTTCCCCCGTTGGTTGTTCTTGGCATTCTTTCGCGGCTGACTTATTGTGATGGCCATGTTGTTGCTTCGTCGACTTGCCGAATCCCTGGCCCTCAACGCCGGCATGCTGGCCATGATGGTCCTGGTCATGGGCCTCGGGTTGGGCGAGAAAA
>JACQHI010000347.1 GCA_016199105.1 Lentisphaerota bacterium
GCGCTCTCCTCTCGAGCCTTCGCGAGGTCGGTCTCCCACGCAGCCAGCGCGGCGGCATCATCCACTCGCGGCGGCGCCTGCCAGCGGCCCGTGCCGACGTCGTACAGTAGCCCCGCGACCGCTCCGAGGTCATTCGAGAGGACGTCGCGGTGTGTCGCCACAATCCGGAGAGCGCCAGCACGCAACGCGAGGTAGTCGTCCCAGCTCCCAAGCTTCACCTTCGCGCCGCAAAGGGCGTTGTACCCCTTCACGATCGCGGTGTTGAAAGGCGGCATCAACGTGGGGTGCAGGAAATACAGGAGATTGGCAGCCGCCGGACCCAGCCCTTTAATTGCTTCGCGGTCGAGGGCCTGAATCGCTTCGATCACCTGGACCTCCCCCGTACAGCATGCGCAGGTCCGAAGGAAGCGCGCGAACGCGAGCTGGTTCTGAGCGTTCTCATAAATGTCGGGGATGCGGAGCTTGGGCTTCCAGAGAAAGGCGTGGTCCGCGCCTTTGAAGATTTGCCGCTGTTCCGCGATGGAGCCGACGACTGTCTCCAGCGAAGAGCCCTTGTAAACGTTGCCGAAGGCGCCGGTGTCGATCTCGGCGACCACAGCGGCGATGCCCCGGCGAATGGACCGGAAATTCTTCAGGCGCTCCCCCCAGAGAAACCACGTCTGGTAAGTGCCGCCGGGATCGTCGCGCCAGCGGCCCAGCAGGCAACGCACCGGATCGCTCACGGCCTTTTGCCGGTTGTTAATCGTCGTAGCACTCAAGAGCATTTTGATTGTTGTCATGTGCCGGCTTCCGTTCACTGGACCGTGTGGTTCGGAGCTATTTTGGCTCCACTCGGTGAAACTCGAAAATTCCGTGCCTCGTCTCGTACACATGGGTAAGATCATATCCATCTTCAGACTCAAATGAAAGGCTGATCCGCTGGACTTGTCCGTGCTGACTTGGCGAATAGGGGTATCGAAGAAAGATCAAATCGTTTGCCGAACCGAGAGGTGGTTCCTGCCGAATCTCTGCGTCAGGAATATCTCCTGATAATTTGATCTTGCGTGCCCCCTTTCCATGATTGTCCAAGACCAAGATTACTGCAGTTCCTTTGGGGGCCTCTTTCTTGATTTCTTGGTTTTGGGCACTCAGAATGTTTTGATTCATACTTAGCCAAACAATCGGTTGGCCGTTCTCTCCCCTGTCATACACATTGCTGACAAATGCCTGAGACGGCAAGAAATACGGAGCCGATGTTTTCGAGCGCCTTTGTGTTGCCTCGGATTGAGCTCTCTGTTGTTCCGCCTCGACTTGCTTCATCCGGCGATCCATCACACGGTCCCGCCAAGCGGTATAACCAAAGACTACGACGGAAACGATTAGTGCAAGTAAGGCAAGAATGTCCATAATATTGCCAACCACTTTATGTTTTACCTCCTGCCACGCCTGATCGGGTTGCATTCAGACTCAAGAGCGACTTCAAAATCTCCTCGTCACTCATCCCCGGACCCCACCCGTAGGCGGCAGCGACGGCGACATCAAGTTTACGGTGGGCATCGGCAAGCCATGCTGGGCGTTCGTTGTAGAGCTTGGTCAACGTGCGCTCTTTGAGACGGGCGGCGCAGTCGGCGGCGCGCGGGACGATGCGGAGATACTTGACTGTGCCAATCTTGAATGCTCCGCGCTCGGAGACCGTAGCGGGGTCAATGTAGCGGTCCCACGGGCCACCGACGGTGCCGGGAAACTCCAGGATTTCCTCGTGCGTCCATTCCGGCGGGTTGAGCCAGTTCTCACGTAGGGCATTCAGTTCCTTCGCGGCGGCGGAAATTGCGGCGTGGGCGGGCACGGCGTGGCCATTATCCAGAACACCAGACGGAAACGAAAAAGTCTCAAAGCAGGTGGACGGGGTGTAGCGGGGACGAGTCTCCAAGCGCGTGCCCATGCGCAACGCCCATACTTCGTGAATGCGTGAATGAAGGATGCCGAAGAAGAGGTCGTCGGACCGGGCGAAAACGATCAACGCACTATCAGGGAGCACATTACCGGGAAGCCATGCAAAGATACGATGCTTCGCCACACGTGTTGTTGCCACGTAGCGCAGCAATCCGGCGAAAGCAACGCGCATGGCATCTCCCGTCTCGCCATGTTGCCACCAACGCAATCGGCGGCCTTCGCGTTTGCCTCTGTCCCGGAGGGGCTTCACAAACTCTGTCACATGGGCAAAGGGTTTCTGGAAGAGCGAAGCATCTTCAAGGGAACGTTTGAAGAAGTCCACGACAAAGGATTCACGGGAGCGACTTGTAATGTCCTGCCCGTTTCGTAACGGACAAACTACGTCCGAGTTCGGCCTACCGTGGGGATTGGGTTCGCCAAGTAGTCGCTTGGCAGCGGCAAGGCCGATGTCGAACTTGCCAACTTTTACCGGCCCTTGGTAGGAAATGCCGCCGTTAGCAAGGATTCGCCGGGCTGTGACAGTGTCAGCGGCGGCGGTCAAGTTGGCGTTAATTGTGGCGACTGACTTGCCGTCAAGTGTGTGCGTTGATTCTGTCTTATCGTCGAAGCCGACCATGCTGACGTGAACATTGGCGCCGTTAAGAATCCACGGGCGGTCGCTTTCTGCCCAAAAGATGTCGCCGCTTTCCTTGATGCGTTTCAGGACTTCGCGGTTAGCGCCGCCGCGTATGCCTTGGGTGGCGAGCAGGCCGGCGCGTTTGCACTTGCCAGCGACAATTTGGGCGCGGGCTTTCTCGAACCAGTAACAGCAGAGATCGGACTGGCCGGGGATGCGGCCTTCGTAAAGGGACCGCAAACGGTCAACGTAGGCATCCCCCAGCTCGCGACGCATGAGTTTGTCGCCAAGGAACGGTGGATTTCCGATGATGAAGTCCACGGTGGGCCATTCGGGTTCGACAGGCCCACCGCAGGCGGGGTCGCCGTTTTCGGAGACGATGGCGTCCATAAGGCGGATGTTGTCGGACAAGGGCCGCAAGATGGGGTCGGCGGGGAAGCCGAAGCCGTTGACACGGATCCATTGGAGCCAGCCAATCCAGACGGTCATTTGCGCGAGGTCGTGCGCATAAGGATTGATTTCGATTCCGTGGAGTTGCCAAGGGCCGATCCAAGGCAGGAATGCGCCAAGGCCGTTATCGTTGCCGAATAGGCTGGCCTCTTTCTCCAAATCTTTCAGACGGAGCAAGGCGACATAGAGGAAGTTGCCGGAGCCGCATGCGGGATCAAGAATCCGCACGTGTTGCAGGCGGTCAAGGAAGCGGTGCAAAATGCTTCCGGCTTCGCCTCTGGCTTTCTTTATGGCGGCGGAGCTCAGCGGTTTCGCCCTTCGGCTTTGCTCAGGGCTGGCCGGGGCCGCGCCAGGTTTCTTTTTGCCGGTGGCGAGCAAATTGTTGATGAGTTGGCGGCATTCGTCCCACTCCCGGCGGAGTACGGTCATGACAACAGCGTCAACCACAAGTTCGATGTCTTCCCGACTGGTGAAGTGCGCCCCGAGTTGCGCGCGCTTGGCGGGGTCAAGGCCGCGTTCAAACAGGGTGCCGAAGATGGAAGGATCAACGGCGCGCCAATCGAGTTCGGCGGCGGCGGCGATACGCTTCATTTCGTCGGCGGTTAGGTCGAGGACGGTCCGGTCGTCAAACAGGTTGCCGTTGAAATGGCGGATGGATTCAAGGCCGAAGTCGCCGCCGGATGCCATGGTATCGAAGAGCTGCCCCAGTATCTTGCCGAAGCGAGCGGGGTCGCCACGGGATTGATCCACGATGCGGGTGAACACCCTATTGGGCAAGAGGAGGGTGTCTTCGGCGAAAAGGCAGAAGACAATCCGGTCAAGGAAGTGGGCGACGGCGGCGGGGTCAAGGCCACGTTGGCGCATGGCGGCGGCGATTTCGGCGAAGTGCCGGGCGGCATCCTGGGTGACTGCGGCACTCGTGCGGCCAGGGCGGAGAGCCTCGGGATTATGAAAAACGGCCCGCAGGATTTCCAGGCTGCGCGGCTCGCCGAGTTGGCCGAGGGCGATTTCATGGGTCGCGGAAACGGTTTTTGTGAAGTTCGTATGAACGACGATCCGGTCAAGATCGCAGACCACAAGCAAGGGCGGACTCGCCAGCGCGTCGCGGTACATCAGCAACTGGTCATAGGCGGCGGCCAGGTCCTTGTGCTTGCCCTTGTATTCCCAGCCGAAGAAGTCCTTCTTCCACACGTCGGCGAACCCCTCGCCGCCGCCTTGTTTGGACGCGCCCTTTTCGAAGCAGAACGTGTCGCCGGTGGGATCGGCATCGGCCGGCGTGGGATGCCCGAGACAGCCGCACAGGTCCAGGA
>JACQHI010000348.1 GCA_016199105.1 Lentisphaerota bacterium
GTCTTTACCTTAATCTTTTCCCTTCGTCTCTCTTGCTTCAGCTTCACGCCCCCATCAGAACCGGTAGCGCAGAATGCACCAGAGTGCCCATAGGCCGTCCTTCCAGGTGATTTTCTTGCCCTCCGCGTAATCGCGGCCGTAATAGGAGACGGGCACCTCGTAAATCCTCCACCGGCCCCGGGCCACCTTGGCCGTGATCTCCACCTCGAAGCCGAACCGGTTCTCCCGCAACCGAATGCCGTCCAGCACTTCCTTCTTGAAGACCTTGTAGCAGACTTCCATGTCGGTCAGGTTGACGTTGGTCATCATGTTGGAGAGGGTGGTCAGCAGGCGGTTGGCCACGTAGTGCCAGAAAAAATGCACCCGGTGCGGCCCGCCGCCCAGGAAGCGGGACCCGAATACGACATCCGCGCGCCCGCTCAGGATGGGCTCCAACAACACGGGATACTGCCGGGGATCGTATTCCAGATCCGCATCCTGGACCAGGACGACATCTCCGGTGGCCACGCGGAAGCCGCTCCGCATGGCCGCCCCCTTGCCCTGGTTGACTTCATGCAACACGGTTTTCCACTCGGGATGCGCCCGGCCGATCGTTTGAATGACGTCGCGGGTCCCATCCGTGGAGCCATCGTCCACCAGCACGAGTTCCTTGGGCGCGCCGACCTCGACCCCGTCAACGAGCCTGACGATGGCTTCGAGCGTCTTCACCTCGTTGTAAACCGGTATGACCACGGACAGTTTGTTCATGACGCAAAGAAAAACCTGTAAACGCCCCAGTTCACCAGCCAACTGTAACAGCAGGACAGCACATCATCCGTGACGATCCCCCAGCCTTCCGGCAAGTCCTGCGCCCGGCGCGCGGGAAAGGGTTTCAGCACATCGAAAAACCGGTTGGTCAGGAAGGCGACGGCCAGCAGTCCCGGAGTCAGAGGGAGACCGATGACGCACAGCGGGAAGGTCAGGTACTCATCCGCCACGATCCGCCGGTCATCCTTGGTTCCGAAGAACCGTTCCGCCACCGTGCAAATCGGAACGGCCAGAAGGCACATCGCCGCCGCCGCCGCCGCTTCCAGCCACAGACATTCAAGAAATTTGAGGCCCACGGCCAGCCCGATGCCGGGCAGGGTTCCGACCGTTCCCGACGCCAGCGGCGAGCGTCCCAAGCCAAAGCCCGTGGCCAACGCCACCACCAGCTTCCGTCCGCTGCCTTCCGGTTTGTCCATCGGCGTCAGGCAGGCCTCAGGAACAGCCCATGGAACTGCCGCAATTGTAACAGCGGTAGCAGGAGCCGCTCCGGACGGTGATGGATCCGCATTGGTCGCAGACCGGCGCATCCGCCTGGAATCCCTTGTGCTGTTCGTTCCGTCCGTCCTTCGCGTCGCCCGCGGGCTGGACCGCCGCGGCCGGCGCCGGCGCGGCGCGCTGGGCCGATGGGGTGGCCTCCCCGGTTTTGACCAGCTTTTTCTGGCCGTTGGGGAACGTCAACTGCATCCAGCGGAAGATGTAATCCACCAGCGACTTGGCATACGGGATATCGGGATTCTTGGTGAACCCGCTGGGCTCGAACCGGCTGTGCGTGAACTTCTCGATCAGGTCGCTGACCGGAACGCCGTACTGCAGGCATAGGGAAATGGCCGTTCCGAACGCGTCCATGATGCCGCCCACCGTGCTGCCTTCCTTGGCCATGATGATAAACATTTCGCCCGGCGAACCGTCCTCGTACAGGCCGACCGTCAGGTAGCCCTGGTGCCCCGCCACCTCGAACTTGTGGGTCACGGAATGGCGCGTGGTGGGCATGCGGCGCCGGAAGGGCTTGTGCGGCGCATCCACCCCGGCCGCGTCATCGTCCTTGCCGGTGCTCACCGGCTGGATGCCCTTGGAGCCGTCGCGGTAGATGGCCACCGCCTTCAGCCCCAGCCGCCAGCCCTCCATGAACACTTCCAGCACGTCGTCCGCCGTGGCGTCGGCGGGCATGTTGATGGTCTTGCTGATCGCCCCCGTGAGAAACGGCTGAACGGCCGCCATCATTTTCAGGTGGGCCTGATGATGGATGAATCGACTGCCGTTCTTGGGCTTGAAGGCGCAATCGAAGATCGGGAAATGCTCGGGATTCAGCCCCGGGGCCTCCTCGATCATGTCCCGCTCGTTAACATATTTCAGGATGGCCTCGATCTGGTCGGCGCTGTAGCCCAGCCGTTGCAGCGCCGGGCGGAGCGTCTGGTTGACGATCTTGAACATGCCGCCGTCGGCCATCTGCTTGTATTTCACCAGGGCGATGTCGGGTTCGACACCGGTGGTGTCGCAGTCCATCATGAAGCCGATCGTCCCCGTCGGGGCCAGCACCGTCACCTGGGCGTTGCGGAACCCGAACCGGCGGCCGCCGTCCAGGGCCGCGTCCCACGCCCGTTCCGCCTCCTTCACGAGGCCGGCCGGACACAGGTCGCCGTTGATCCGGTTCACGGCGGCCCGATGCATGCGGATCACGTTCGCCATGGGCTCGTTATTTTCCGCGTAACGATCGAACGTGCCGCAGCCGGAAGCGATTTCCGCCGAAGTCTGATAGGCGTAGGCGGTCAACAGCGCCGTGATGGCGCCCGCGAAGGCGCGCCCCTCGTCGCTGTCGTAGGGCTTGCCGAGGCTCATCAGCAGGGCGCCGAGATTGGCGTAGCCGAGGCCCAGCGGCCGGAAGAGATGCGAGTTCTGCGTGATTTCCCGGGTCGGATAACTGGCGTTGTCCACGAGAATGTCCTGCGCGACGATAAACAACCGGACCGCATGCTGGAATTTTTTCGTGTCGAAGCCCTGTTTCTCGTCGGCGAATTTCGTCAGATTGACGGAGGCCAGATTGCAGGCGCTGTTGTCCACGAACATGTATTCCGAGCACGGATTGCTGGCGTTGATCCGCCCGCTGTTGGGGCACGTGTGCCAGCGATTGATCGTGCTGTCGTACTGCA
>JACQHI010000349.1 GCA_016199105.1 Lentisphaerota bacterium
AAAGTTTTGTCCCGTCTTTTTATTAGGGGCAAGCGCAGGGCTGTGAACCCGCTGCTCCTCGCGTGTTGATCGAACACCAAAAGGTCATTTGAAAATGGCTGTGGGTGCGGTCTCCGGATGTAGCGCTTGCCACGCTGCCAGCCGCTGCCCGAGCGCAGCGAGTGGCGCGGAAAGCATGGTCGGCTCTCAGAGCCGATCCCGCCGGAAGCGGGACAAGTCCGGTTGTGGCCGACGATGAGTCGGTGTGGCGGGGGAGAGAGTGAAGAGGGCCACGCTTTGACTACGAACGTCCAACGTCGAACATCGAACGCTGAACGTCCAATACAGCGCGTACGAGCTGCCCATCAAAGTCCAACACCTAAAACCCAACATCCTCCTCCGCCGAGCCTCCGGCGGGACAAGCCTACCACCCAAAACCCAAAACCCAAAACCCCGAAACCTCATCCGCAGCTTCTCCCATCCACGCTCAGCCGTGTGCCGTGCCCCAACTCGAAGGCCAGGACACGCCGGGTTTTCCGGGAGCGCCGCACCACGCACCACTGGCCGCGGCCATTCACGCCGTCGGCTTCCAGCAGGTTGTGTTCGTAGGCGAAGATGAGGGTGTCCTCGACCTGGTCGAAGACGATCTTCACGGCGAATGAGTTGTCGAGGCTCTTCAGTGGTTCGACGGAGACGGGCGGTTCATCCTTCTTTCGGGGAACCATGACGGACATGAACCGGCCGTTATAACCGCCTATCTTCGCGATCAGACGGGGGCGGAGGAAAACGGAGCGGTGGATCATGTCCTCGGGGTTCTTGAATTTGGCGGCTTGGGCGAGCGGGTCGCCGACATACCGAAGAGAGCCGCAAGTCTTGATATCCTGTTCCAACGTCAGCGCGTGGGGTTTCGGGAAGGCGGTGGGCGGCGGCAGCACCCAGTCGATTTCCAGGCGGTTGCCGTGCCGGCTGCCGCGAACGATGGCCCGGCCTTTTTCCAAAGTGATGGTGTTGGCGGGGCTGGTGTTGAGCGTCCACCAGAATTCCCCGAAGTCGTTGGCCTTGTTGATGTCCTCCACGGTCCAGGCATACGAAGGCGCCTCCCGTCCTTTCACGAGTCCGATATAGCGCCGTGCCCAGAAGCAGTTGTGTTGATGTGTGCTGTCCGCGGCGGCGAAGTCGCAGAAACGGCCGGGCCGGTAATCCGTCAGGTTCCCGTGGTAGTAAGAGTGGCGCCACTGGCCGTCCGTGGACCGGCCGCTCTTGCCGTCCACGAGCACGACGTTGTGCTGGTCCTGCTCGATGTTGTAGCGGCCGGGGCCGATGGCGAAAAATTCGCCCAGCGCGGACAGGCTGAAGTGCCCGGCGCTGTCGTGGGCATGGCCCTGGGCCGCCGGCGAGCGCTGGGAGCCATCGAAGACCACGAAGGTGGCGTCCGGTTTCCAGGAACTCCGGAAGCTGACGATCCCGCGCTGGCGATCCCGGAATTGCGTCGGGATTTTCGCGGCTGGCCGACGCGCCGTTTTCCGGAGATCCCGGAATGCGTAAAACGCGAAGGCATCCGCCGGGATGCAGCCGCTCTTTCCCCAAGAAGCATGTTGGGCCAGGAAATAGAACTGGCGCGACAGTTTCTCGGCCAGCCAGAGCAGGGCGGGATTCTTCGTTTCCGTGGCCAGGCGTGACAGGACGAACTGGCGGCCTTCGAAACCGGTGGTGCAATCGCCGGTGTTGGCCAGGCATTCGCCCCAGGGCTGGACAAAATGGAGGATCGCCTGGCCGGTCAGGGCGAAGCGGGGACAGTCGCGATAGGCGTCGTACAGGCCGGCGCGTCGCGCCGCTTCCGCGGCGGGCGCCAGGTGATTGCCGAGGTGTGAGGTGCCGTACCCGGTATCCTCCTCCGGATAACCGTCGGGGCCCAGGGCGCAGTGGAGCGCGGCTTCCAGATACTGCACGGCCAGTTTCAATTCGTCGTCCAAAAGGGGAACGCCTTCATCGCCCCGGATGGCCAGGATGGCCATGAGGGCGGTGGTCACAGTGGAGAAAACGAGGTTGGCGCCGGCCTGTTTGAAATACGAGGGCTTGAGTTTCTGCAGACGGTCGCGGATGGGTTTGTCCACGGCCCATCGGACAAACGGAAGGCGATCCGCCTGGGAGAGGTTTGGGGCGACCAAGTCATAGGCCAGGAAGATGCGCAGCATGGCCCCGCCATGCCAGAGACTGCGGTTGCCGCGGCGATCCGCCTCGGGAATGGCCCGCAGCACGCGACGGACGGCTTCGATGGCGCGTTCGTCATCATCCAGCACGCCGGCCATGGCCACGTCGTCGAGCGCGGTGACGAGCCGGCAGACGGGATCGTGATACCAATCGGACCATGTGGCGAGGGAAGCGGTGAGATCCTCCGCATTGAAAGCCAGCTCAATCAGGGCGGCCATGTCGTCGCACAGAACGGCGAGCAGTCGCCGGCCGGGATCTTTCCGGACGTCCTGCTTCAACCGCTTCAAGTCGGCGGGTCCGAGCATGACCCGGGGATGGCCGTTCTGGGCATACAGGTTTTCGGCGCAGCCAAAGGTGAAGTTCATGTCGCTTATATGAATATCAGGAATCGGATGTCGGGTCAATTCCAGCGCCGACTCTTCAGCAATTCGCATTATGGCCTTCAACATTCTCGTACTTCGTAGTCCGGCGGCTGCCGGGCCACTTTCACCCTCCGCAGTGAGCCTGCTCTCGTGCTTCGTAGCGAAGGGGCTTCGTCACTTCGCAGAGTAGCAACGGAGGACGGGTCGCAGAGTAGCACCGGATGACAGGCAGGAATGCATGTCTTACTGGGAGTATGTCAGCCATTCCTGGCTGACACAGTGGGGGAGAAAGAGAAGAACCACGTCCTTACGGACGCGGCCACGAAGACGGACGCGGCCACGAAGACGGATGCGGCCACGAAGACGGATGCGGCCACGAAAGAATTGCCCGCCATCAAAGGGTGACAACGCCTTTTCGAGCTGGGAGGGACGCAGTCCCTGCGTCCGTCGGCCAGATTTACGGTCATATCCGTGGGTGGGGCGAAGTCCCTCGATGGTGGCTCGGTGCTGAATGACGTGGGCGCATCTGCGATTCGGTGCGATCATGCCGCCCAAAGCGACCGGAGTTCTACGTTTTGATGGCGGACACAGACCTCCAGCAGGCCGGCAAAGCCCTTTTTCATCCAAAACTGTCCC
>JACQHI010000363.1 GCA_016199105.1 Lentisphaerota bacterium
CTCGGCGAGCGCGCCCTACCGGTTGACAGACCTGTTCTGTTATGCACTTGTTAATAAAGGAGAACAATCCATGAAATCCAGCTTCGGTTGCGCAAAAAAATTATTCGCCGGGCAGGTTCATCCGCGATTGTTTTGCGGACCGGAGGAACTCCCCCGGCTGCGGAAAAATATCCGTCATGGCCACGGGCGTAAACTCATGAACGCCCTGCGGGATAAAGTCCGCCCCCTGCTCGAAGTGATCGAAACCACAGACTCGCTGCCGATGCTGATCGCCCACCACACCGTCCGCAAGCATCCCCGCGGCGGCACCGTCCTCGCGGCTCTGCCCGACATCGCGCTCGTCGGTGTGCTCGATCGCGACATGCGCGCCAGCGAAGCCGCGAAGCGCGTCCTCCTTGCCGCGCCGGAAGCGTCGGCGATGGGACCGCGGGACACCTATTACCTGGGCTACGCCATCATCGGCGAACTGCAGATGACTTATGATTTCCTACATCCCATCCTGTCCCCGGACGAGCGTTCGATTTACACCCGATGGGCGGTGGAAACCGCCATCCGGGAAACCCTGAACACGCTCCGCCCGGGACATTTTCTTCGCAGCGCGGGCGCCAACACCCCCATGGTCGGCGCGTTGTCGGCCCTGATGACGCTCCTCGCCGTCAAGGGCGATGCGGGCGTGCCCGAGCTGGCGAAGGAAGAGGCCGAGTTGCTGCGCATGTTCGAGGCCATCCTCTTTTGCGGGATCGGCGCCAACGGCTACCCGTCGGAGGATATCGCCTATGGGTCCGGCATGGTCACTTACATGGCGCGGCTCGCCGAACCGTTGCGGCGCGCCGGCCTGTACGACGCCTACGCCCTGCCGCGGTTCCGCCGGTTCGGCCGGGCCATGCTGCATTTCGTCCAGCCGTGGGGAAAATTCCTGTCCAACACGGGCGATTACGGCGCCGATTTCGGCTGGCGCAGTCCCGTCTTCCCCCGCCTGGCCGCGGAAACCCGCGATCCCGCGCTCCTGTGGCTGCACGGCACCCTCACCTATCCCATCGCCTGCTCCGGCCCCGTGGATATGAAGGCGCGGCGCGTGGATTTTCCGGAAACCGAGCTGGCGCCCGGTTACCAGGTGCCCGTGGACCTGTATTCCCTGCTCACGCTGAACGATCTGCGCAAACCGGTTCATCCGTCGAAGACCCGCATCCCCACCCAATTCATGGACCCCGATCGCGGGATTGTGACGTTCCGCAGTTCATGGAAACCGGACGCCACCTTTGTGGTTTTCGACGGCTCGCAGCGCCCGGCGTCCGCCCAGGGCCATTCCCACGACAGCGGCGGCCATTTCAGCCTGTCCGCGTTGGGCGAATATTTCGCCATCGACACCGGCCGCTACTGCATCGAGCAGGACCAGCACAACGTCGTGCTCGTGGACGGCAAGAGCGGCCAATCCACCGACGGCCAGTGGCGCGCGAGTTGGTACCAGGCGGTCCTGACCGGCTACCGGCCAGGGGAATGGGTGGATACCGCCGGCGTCAATAATTCCCAGATGGCCGACTGCTACTGGTCCAAGCGCACTCTGGGTCTGGTGAAGGACCGGCCGGGTGACGGAGCGCCGGCCTATGTCTGGACCGTGGAGGACGTCAACAAGGAGAACGACTACCGGGAATTCTGGTGGGCGATGAACGTTCATCCCGACCATCGCATCGAGTGTTTTCCCGATCACGCCACGATCACCGGCAGCGACCACGGCAACCTGCTGGATGTGTATTTCGCCCTTCCGGCCCCCGCGGACTATCCCAAGCCGCACGTGCTCAAGATCGCCCAGGATATCCAGTCGGCCGGTTCGTCGAAATATATGTGGGATACGCCGGAAAACCTGGCGAAAAAATACCGGGAACTCGTGGGCCATTTGGAATACGGCCCCGTGTTTCAACGCCCGCGCCTCATCGCCAGGGTGGCTGGTTACAACGGCCGGTTCATGTCCGTCATGGCGCCGCGCCGGAAGGGCGAAGCGCCCGCGAAAATCGAATCCCTGCCGACGCTGGATAATGGGCTGGCCATGCGCCTGACGTTCAAGAAGGTCGTGGACACCCTCCTCTGGGCCTACGACCACCACCTGCTGGAAGCCGATGGAATCAAGGCCCGCGCCCAGTGGTGCGTGGTGCGCCGTGACCGCAAGACCGGCCGGGTGCTGAAGCATGCCCTCGGCGACGGCAACAGCCTGACGGTGGATGGGAAGCGATACGCATAGGGTTTCGGGGTTTTGGGTTTTGGGTGGTAGGTTCTGGATGCTGGGTGTTGGGCGTTCAAAGTACTTGCCGGGCTACGACCGGCAAACCAACCTCCGCGCGGCGCAACTCGCCTCTCTTCGTAGCCGCGTCCGCCCGCCTGCAATCCGTCAGCCGACGGATAGCACTGCGGGCAGGTCTTCGTGGCCGCGCTTGTCAAAGCGTGGCTCTTCTCTTTCAATAATAGCTTTCCAGCGAGCCCACGGGAATGGCGCCGGGCCAGCCCCACGCCACGGTCCAAGCCAGGATTGTGCTGCTCATCGTCCGGATGTACCAGTAACCCGTGTTACTGTCGAAAAGGGCCAGGTCAGCGATTCCATCCCCGTCATAATCGCCTGGCACCGGCACCGCGCCCGGCCAGCCCCACGTCACGGCCCAGCCGAGAACTGTTCCGCTGACGCTCTGGATAAACCAGTAGCCCGTGTTACTGTCGAAGACGGCGATATCGGCCACTCCATCCCCATCATAGTCGCCCGAGACGGGAATGGCGCCCGGCCAGCCCCACGTCACGGCCCAGGCGATGCTGGCGCCTGAGACGGATCGGATATACCAACTACCAGTGTTACTTGCGAAGATCGCCAGATCGCTCACCCCATCCCCGTTAAAATCACCAGACACAGGAATGGCGTCCGGCTGGCCCCAATTCAGCGACCATGCCAACAGTGTACCCGAGACGCTTTGGATATACCAATTGCCGCTGTTGTTGACGAAGATGGCTAAGTCGCTGATACCATCAGCGTCATAATCGCCAGAGACCGGCACCGCACTAGGTTGGCCTTGATTCACACCCCACGCCAGCGTCTGCCCGGCGACGGTGCGGATATACCAGTAGCCGGTATTGCCGTCAAAGACCGCCAGATCGCTGACGCCGTCGCCATCATAATCCCCCTCCACCGCCTTCGCGCCCGGCCAACCCCATGGCACAGCCCAGGCAATGATGTTGGTGACAGTCGAGCAGATGTACCAGAAGCCGGTATTGCTGTCGAAAATGGCCAGATCGCTTTGTCCGTCCCCGTCGTAATCATTCCGTACCGGCCCGACGACGGCATTGCGGCTCACCATGACCGTTCCGGACCGCAGTGCGACGTTGTTGCTCCCATTCGCATCCGACAAGGTCGAAGGCGACGCATGGTCAACCCTCGCAAACACGTAATAGAGCCCGTTCAACGTGGACGGAATCACCACGCCGGAGAGCGCCGTGTTCGTAATCATCAGGCTCGAAGACAGCCCGGCGTCCAGC
>JACQHI010000355.1 GCA_016199105.1 Lentisphaerota bacterium
CGGCGGCGGCGATCGAGGCCAACCAGTCGCGCGGCCTGCCGCCATTCTTATCCCTGACCATGGCCCGGTAGATCAGCGGATAGGCCATGAACGCGGGGAAAAAACCCAGATTGATAATATTGCAGCCCAGAGCCAGCAAACCTCCATCCGCGAAGAAGAATGCCTGCACAGTCAATACCGATGCCATGACCAGAAAAGCCGCGTACGGCCCCAGTAGAATGGCCAGAATGAGTCCGCCTCCCAGATGCCCGCTCGAGCCCGTGCCCGGAATCGGAAAATTGATCATCTGCGCGGCGAATATGAATGCGCCCAGCACGCCCATTAGGGGGACGAGATTGTCTCTCAACGTCTGCTGCACTTTCCGGGCGCAAAAGGCGATCAAGCCCGCACTCACCACCCATAGCGCCCCCCCCACAGCGGGCGAAATCAAGGCATCGGCCATGTGCATGTTCACCTCACTGTCAGCGGGACCGAGAGCGCGCCGGAGGCCGGATCGTCCGGCTGGCCGCCGCCCACGGAGATCAGGAATTCGCCGGGCTCCACGAACGGCGTTCCGTCGTCGGCAATCGCGGCGAGTTGCCTGGCGCTCAAACTGAACCGGACGGTCTTCTTCTGGCGGGGTTTGAGCGTCACCCGCCGGAAACCTTCCAGATGATGCCGTGGCACGGGCACGGAGGCCTCCATGTCCTTGACATACACCTGCACGACTTCGTCGCCTTCGCGGGATCCCGCGTTGACGACATCCACGGCCACCTTGACGCCGGCATCGGGACGGATCCGGCGGCGGTTCAATCTGAGATTGGAATAGGCGAACGTCGTGTAGCTCAAGCCGTAGCCGAACCGGTACAGGGGCGGCTCGGTCATGAAACGGTAAGTGCGGCCCTTCATCCGGTAGTCTTCGAACGGCGGAAGCTGCTCAAGCGATCGGATGAACGTCACCGGCAGGCGGCCGGCGGGATTGGCGTCGCCGAACAACACGTCGGCGACGGCGTGGCCGCCCTGTTCGCCCGGATACCAGGCCATGACGATGGCGGGAATGTTTTCGGCCGCCCAGTTCAGTTCGATGGGGCTTCCGCCGGTGAGCACGAGAACCACCGGCTTGCCGGTGGCTTTCAGCCACTGGAGCATTTCCAACTGCCGGCCGGGCAGGCCGATCTTCAGACGATCGCCGCCGCCGTCCACGCCGGCCACCTCCTCGCCTTCCACCGTCGCCGTATAACCGAGCACGGCAACGATCAGTTCGGAAGCCGTGGACTTGATATTCCAGCTCAATTCGTCCGACCGGAACGGCTCGTTGCCGGTCAGCGAGCAACCGGCCACGTAAGCGACCTGAGTGCCCTCGGCCACCTTGCCGACGACGCCCGCCAGGAGGGTGACCATGTCGGGGGCAAACCCGTAATAATTCCCGTACAGAGCTTCCAGCGAATTGGACGTCGGCCCGACCACGAGGATGCTTTTCAGGTCTTTCCGGAGCGGGAGCAGGGCGCCCTCGTTTTTGAGCAGGACGATGGATTCGCGGGCGGCACGCCGGGCCAGTTGCCGGTGTTTGGCACAGTTCACGATTTTTACCGGAATCCGGCTGAACGGCACGCGATCTTCCGGATCGAACATACCGAGCCGGAAACGCGCTGTGAACAGGCGCCGGATGGAGTCATCGATTTCCTTTTCCGAGATGAGGTTCCGCCCCACGGCCTCCAGGAGCTTCGCGTAAATATCGCCGCAGTTGAGATCGCACCCGTTGCGAACGGCGAGGGCCACGGATTCTTCGGGCGTTGTTGTGACCTTGTGGTGCAGATGAAAATCCTGGATGGCCCAGCAGTCCGAGACCACGTAGCCGTCGAAGCCCCACTGTTCCCTCAGTATCTTTCCGAGGAGGGTGGGGCTTCCGCAACAGGGTTCGCCGTTGGTGCGGTTATAGGCGCCCATGACGGAGGCCGCCCGGCCTTCCTGTACGCAGGCCTTGAACGCCGGGAGGTAGGTTTCCCACAAATCGCGCCGATCCGCGACGGCGTTGAAGCTGTGCCGGGCCGGCTCCGGCCCGCTATGCACGGCGAAATGCTTGGGCGTGGCCACGAGCTTCAGATAGCGGGAATCGTCCCCTTGCAGACCCTGGACGAAGGCGACGCCCAGCCGGGCCGTGAGATGCGGATCCTCGCCGTAGGTTTCCTGGCCGCGGCCCCAGCGCGGGTCGCGAAAGATGTTGATGTTTGGGGTCCAGAAGGTGAGCCCGAAATACTGGCCCCGGTGGCCCTGTCGCAGGGCCTGGTGATGCTTGGCGCGCGCCTCGTCGGAAATCGCCTCCGCGATGCCCCTCACCAGCGGCTCGTCGAAGGACGCCGCCAGGCCGATGGCCTGGGGAAACACGGTGGCGCGGCCGGCGCGGGCGACCCCATGCAGGCATTCGTTCCACCAGTTGTATTCCGGAACCTCCAGCCGCGGAATGGCCGGGGCGCAATGCAGCATCTGCGCGATCTTCTCGCGCAGGGTCATTTGGGACAACAGGCCGTTCACCCGCTCTTCGAGGGGCAGATCGGGATCCAGGTGGCGTCGGTCAACGGCTTCGCGATTCATGTCATTCCTCCAGAGTTTTGGCGCCTATGATGGCCCACACCGCCTTGCGCGTCAACGGGATTTGAGGGTGGACCGTAATCGAAGATTGAAACGCAAGAGCGATGTGCTATGCTGCTGGGGTTTGAATTCCGTGGAGACTGAAACGGATGATGCAAGGAGGTTGTGGGCATGCCGACCTATGAATATGAATGCGGCCGGTGCGGAACATTCGATGTGTATCAGCCCATCACCGCCAAGCCGCTGGGGAAATGTCCGACCTGCAAGAGAAAGGTGCGCCGGCTGATCGGGACGGGCGCCGGCATTATTTTCAAAGGCAGCGGTTTCTATCAGACCGATTACCGGAGCGAGGGGTACAAGAAGAGAGCCAAGGAGGATTCCGGTGCTCCGGCGAAAGGCGCCTCCGACGCAACGTCCGCCGGCAAAACCGAAACCAAGCCCGCCGAGTCCAAGAGCGCGGCCAAGCCGGCGGAGTCC
>JACQHI010000356.1 GCA_016199105.1 Lentisphaerota bacterium
CAGCTACTGGCCCCTTAGCAACGGCCTTGCTTTCCAAGGGACGGGTCGTGTAACCTTCCGTTGACGTCGGTGAGCGATCAGCGGCGGGTGCGCTGATGCTACACTGCGAAGTCAGTCCGCCAACTGGCGGACTACGCAGCACGAGTTAACAGGGAGGTGTCTGAATGAAACAAGGCGTTTTGAACTATCCGGTTGTGGAGGCAGAGCGAAGGCTTTTTTGAGGCATATCATCCCTCCGCTAATCGCCCGATATGCGTCAACAAATCATACGTTTTATTGAGTTTTAACGATTATTTTGAAGCATATCATCTTTCTGCAGGTATCAGACGGGATGATATTTTTGAGGCATAAGAACTGTTGGAAGCATAATGATGAGACGAATAGAAATACTGAACAGCATAGGCATCATCATGGTTTGCCTTTCGCTTGTCATCCCTTTCGTTGCTGTCGCAGAATCAACAAAGACGAACACATTACACTTGTCGTCATCGACAAACACCCATCAAAATCTTATGGATTCCCGGGATTACTCAGGCATCCTTGACGGTCCTGAAGCAAGCCTCTCCATCGAAGAGAAGCAACTGGCGAAGTCGGTTCGATCAAGCAACGTTCCAACGGCAATAGATGCATGGCGTAAGGTCGAAAAGATGTCCGAAGATATGCTTTGGACGCGAGACGCAAGAACGCTGTATACGCCACTTGGGCTTCGGAAACTCATGAGAGACATTCAGGCTTTTGGGAAGAAAGGCGAATTAGTGTGGGTGGTTGACATAAAAATTATCGGGCAATATCACCAAGTCTTTTTGGTTCACACCGTATCGGGAGAGGTGATAGAGCTATTGCCATGAAGGCTTCCAACAACAGGGTGCTTGGTAGGCTCGTAAGCTCGCCACCAAGACCCTGACGTTGGATTTTTTTACTCAACAACACCAGACAGCCATGCAACATATCATCGGACACCTGATCGCTCGGCTGTTTGGCAACCTGGGGTCTCTTTTTATTCGAATAGTCACTCTTGGACGAATCGACATTTCTCCCGTGGGAGAGCGGGAGTCGATTTTCGCGGTATTTATCGGAGCATTCTTGTTCTTTGCCATCGGCGGATGCATAAAGGAGATTCTAGACCATTTCGGATTCATAAAATGATCTGTCGTCAACACGACGCGGCCACAAAAAGCCTCAGCGTGGGCGTTGAGCAGGCGCGAATCGGCGGGTTCCCATCAGACAGGCCACAAGACCGTGCGGCGGCTCGTGCTTCGTAGCGAAGGGATTCCACCACTTCGCAGAGTAGCAAGCGCCCGGTCCACCTTGCGATGAGGTTTGCGCCAGGGACGGCGCACTCTACATCTGCGCGGAATCAATCTCCCTTTTCGTGTCGTTCGTGTTTCGTGGTAAAAAACTCTCCGTCTTGCGCCCCTTGCGCTTTTTTGCGGCCAAAAACATTTCTTTCCTTCGTGTCTTCGGAGTGCTCCGTCTCACATCCGGAAGATGGCGCCGAGGCGGCGGCCGAGCAGGCGGTTGGCGCCGAGAATGGTGAGGAGCAGGAAGGCCATCGCCCACACGCCGAGCGCCGACGCCAGGTAACGGCCTTCGCCGAGGATCTGGCTCAATTCGTACAGCGCTTTCGTGATCGGGAAGTACATCTGCTTCTGCGCGAGCATGAGGGAGTCGGACACTTCCAGCATGGCGAAGCTGAACGCCAGCAGGCCGCCGGCAATGATATTGGCGGCGATCAGCGGCAGCGTAATCCGCACCACCGCCCGCGCGGGCGGACAGCCCAGGTTCTGCGCGGCTTCCTCCAGGGTGACCGAGGTCTGTTGAAGTCCCGCGGCGATGGAGCGCACCACGTAGGGAAGCCGGCGGATCGCATAGGCCATGATCAGGAGGGCGGTGGGGTTGTCCGCCGGGTTGAGCGAAGCGAGCAGGCGGCCCGGCTGGCACATGGCGATATACCCGAAGGCCACGACGATGCCCGGCACGGCCAGCGGCAGCATGGCGACGGAGTCCAGAACGCCGCGCCAGCGGAGCGTCGAGCGCACGACGATGACGGCGATCGCCAGGCCCAGCACGAGGTCCAGTCCCATGGCGAGCGCCGAGAAGACGAGGCTGTTCCGTATGCTGGGGAGCGTGAGCGAGTGACCCAGCGCGTTCCCGTAATGATCGAGTGTCCAGAGGGACGGCAGCGCGGTGCGATACCAGGCCTGGCTCACGCTGCCGAGGATCACGCCGATATGCGGCAGGACGGCGAGCAGGAACACCAGCAGGAACGCCAAGGTGGCGAGGAGACCGCGAAAGCCGGGCAGCACTCGCGCCTGCGCGCCTTGGCCGCCCTTGCCGAGCATGGCATAAGATTTCCGGCCGAGCGTCCAGCGGCTGAGCGCATACACGGCCACGGAGGCGGTGAGCATCACGACGGTCAGGGCATAGGGGATGGGGCTTCCGCCGATATCCTTCAAGCCGTCGAAAATCTGGACGGCCGTGACGCGCGTATAGTCGAACATGAGCGGCGTGCCGAGTTCGGTGAACGACCAGATGAACACGATGGCGCTCCCGGCGAAAACGCCCGGCATGGCAAGCGGCAGGGTGATGCGCCGGAACCGGCGCCAGCCGGAACAGCCAAGGTTTTGGGCGGCCTCCTCCATCGCCGGATCGATATTGGCCAGCGCGGCCGTGACGTTCAGGTAGAACACGGGATACAGGTGCAGCGCCTCGGTGACGGCGACCGCCCAGAACTGGCCGGCGCCCAGCCAGTCCACGGGCGCGGTGGCGGTCATCAGGCCGGCTTTGACGAGCAGCGCGTTCAGCGCGCCGTAGGGCCCGAGGATCTGGCGGATGCCGATGGCGCCCACGAAGGGCGGCAGAATCATGGGCGCCAGCACCAGCCCTGTGAGCGCGGCCTTGCCGGGAAAATCGAAGCGCACGGCGAGCAGGGCGAGCGGCAGGGAAAGCGCCGCCACCAGCAGCGTAGTTATCACGGCCAGGCCGAAGCTGTTCAACAGGCCTTCGCGGTAGATGGGATGCCGGAACACTTCGGCGAGAAAAACCAGCGTCGGCCGGCCCTGGTGAACGAAGCCGCCCCAGACCGTCTGCGCCAACGGCCATAGGAAGAAGACGCCAAAGAACAGCAGCATCAGGACGAAGAAAAGATGGGCCCTGGCATTCCTCATGGCTTCCTCGAATCCGTGAATTTCCAATAAGGTAGGGCAAACCGTCCCCGGTGCGCCGTCCGAAAAAGACACGGCTCGGCATCCGCCGTCGCGCCTGGCGCTATGGCGGACAGGGGGACGCCTCGCCCTACCCAAAGAAAAACACTATTGGAAAAAACAGACATGTTCAATCCAGCCTCACTGTTGCACACGCGAACTGCCTGATAACTGCCCTTGCCGGTCCGCCAGTTCCCGGGCCTTCCGGTATTGCGCCTGGAAAAAGACGACCCAGTCGCGTGAAATGCGGGCTTCCTCCAGTTTGTCCGACAACCGTTTGGCGGTGTCGGCCTTGGCCTGCCGGTATCCGGCGTCCGGCGGGAGCGCCTGCAGGGCCGCCCAGGCGTCGGGACACGCCTCGGGGCCGCCCGCCGCGCCGATCGCCCGCCAGGCGGCCGCGAGTTCCTCGTGGGTGTCGATGCACATCGCCCGGATTAGCGTGCGGATCAGGCCGAAGAGGGAGGCGGTCAGGCCCGGCTGATACACGAAATCACCGGTTTGCTCATAGGGCAGGGTGTCCGGGTCGGACATGTGCGCGCGGTGCGCCGCCGTGTAGAGATCCTTCCGGATCGGCAGGCGCCGGAGCGCGTAACGGACCGGCCCTCCGGGCTCGCCCACGCGGTAGTCCCATAGTTTCTGGCCGTCCTCGCTCATGACGAAATCAATGAAGCGCTCCGCCAGCTCCCGGTGCGGCGCGCCGCGCAGGAGACTGATCGGGTCCACGGAGACGGAGGACCCGGCCACCGGGGTCAGGTAACGCATGCGGGCTGAAGATTCCTGGTCCGCGACGAATTCGCTTTGGAAGCGTCCGTAGAAATCGATGCACATGCCGGCGGCGGCATCGCCCTGGGCGACATCCACCGGCACCTTGCCGGCGCCATCGGTGAAATAGCGGGCATTGGCGCCGATGGTTTTCAGGAGCGTCATGGCCCGGCGCCAGCGGTCGTCGAGGGGTGTCTCGGCCATGGCGGCGGGGGTGTCCGAAGTTTGCATCTGCTGCTGGATCACCATTTCGAAGGCCTTGTTGATGGAGCCGCTTTTCGAGGGATCGGCCAGGGCGATTTTCCGGAAGTAACGGGCATCGGCGAGATCCGTCCACTGGCGCGGCGGCGCCGCGATGCCCAGGTCCGCCAGGACGTCCTCGTTGTAGCAGAGGCCGAAGCTGGTCAGGCAGCAGCCGTACCAGCGGTCGTCCTTGTCGTAAAAAAGCTCGCCGGAAAATTGGCGGGGAATGATGCCGGCGTCCAGCCAGTCGGGATGCCGCTCGCGCAGGCCGCAGGGAACCGTGTGGCCCTTCTCGGCCTGTTTGGCGTGGTCATACTGGCCGCCGCCGAAGAACAGGTCGAGGCCGATCCCGTCCCGGCCGACCCGGTCGGCCGCCTTGAATTCGCCGTCAAGATAGCGGACGATTTCGCTGGTGCCGCCAATGCTGCGCCAGTCGAGGAGCACGACCTCTCCGTGGGTTTTCAGATGCCAGGCGCGGAAGGCGTGTTCGAACTCGTGGCGGATGGCTTCGTTGTGCGGACTGACGATCACCAGCGTCCGCGCGCCGGCGGGGCGGCTTTCCTCCGCCGGCTTGAGCAGGAACGGGACGGCCAGCGTGACGGCGAAAGCCGCGAGGAAGAAGCCGATTCGAATCCAGGACGTTTTCATGCGATGGCATCAGTCAGCGGGACAGCAATTCTAAATACTCACCGGTACAGCGGGACCTACGGGACCGCTGCTCTTTTCA
>JACQHI010000357.1 GCA_016199105.1 Lentisphaerota bacterium
CCATCCACGCTTGGGGCGACTACGTGGTGTGGTGCGTGTTGCGCTCCCGCGACGGCTATCGCGGCACTTCCTACCAGCTTTCCACCGGCCTGTGGCGATAAATTCCGCAAAGCGGAATATATTTTTCACCTTAATCTTTTTCACGTAAGCAGCGTTGCCATCGTGTGACCGCGTTGGGCGCGGAACGCGACCTCACGCGGCAACGTGGCTCACGCCATGCGGTCTCGCCTTTCTGCAATTGTCTATCACGCCATGGGAGGCGACACCATGTCCCACCGGAGTCTGACGAAGGGGGATGTGCGGAGCCGTCTTCCGTCAGCAATGTAGACGCGGCGCCCCCGCCGCGTTTTCAGACCAAAATACGCGGCGGGGGCGCCGCATCTGCAACCAAACGCGTCCGGCTTGCGCCATAACGCGAATTGCTGTTCTTCTGTCCGTAGGCCTTTACACGGCTTGGGTAGGCATGCTAGGGTCTGCCCAGCCGTCATGAAATGGATATTCAACAGGATTTTTGGCAGCAAGAACGAGCGCGACATCAAGAGGATGCGCCCGATGGTGGCGCGCATTAACGAGTTCGAGGAGCAATACCAGAAGCTGTCCGACGCCGAGGTGCGGGCCAAGACGGCGGAATTCAAGGACCGCGTCGCCCGCGGCGAGTCGCTGGACAATCTGTTGTGCGAAGCCTTCGCCCTGGTCAAGAACGCCTGCCGCCGTCTGCGGGGCGTCAAGTTCCAGGTCTGCAACCACGAGCTGGTCTGGGACATGGTGCCGTTCGACGTGCAGCTCATGGGCGGCATGGTCCTGCACCTGGGCAAGATCGCGGAAATGGCCACCGGCGAGGGCAAGACTTTGGTGGCGACCCTGCCGCTCTATCTCAACGCGCTCTCGGGCCGGAACGTGCACCTGGTGACCGTCAACGATTACCTGGCGCGCCGCGACTCGCAGTGGATGGGGCTGGTGTACGAGTTTCTGGGCCTGACGGTGGGCTGCATCCAGAACACGATGCGCGAGGACGAGCGCCGCGCCCAATATGCCAGGGACATCACCTACGGCACCAACAGCGAATTCGGTTTCGACTACCTCCGCGACAACGGCGCCTACGATCCCGCCGGCGTCGTTCAGCGCGACCATTTCTTTGCCATCGTGGACGAAATAGACAGCATTCTCATTGACGAGGCCCGCACCCCGTTGATCATCTCGGGGCCCGCGCCGACGTCCACGCACCAGTATGAAACGCTGAAACCGGGTGTCGAGCGGCTGGTTCGCAAACAGATCGATATCTGCAACACGTTCGTCCGGGAGGTCAAGGAGTTGTTGGAAAAGAACGATGTCGAACGGGCGAAACTCCGGCTGTACCAGGTGCGGCACGGAATGCCCAAGCACAAGCAGCTCCTCCACCTGCTGGAAGAGACCTCCACCCGCAGGCTCCTCGAACAGATCGAGGACGCCATGCTCACGGATATGCGCAAGCAGCAGGGCCGCGAGCTGCGCGAAGAACTCTATTTCACCATTGACGAACGCGGCCATGACGCCACCCTCACGGAAAAGGGCTGCGAAACCCTGAATCCGTCCGAGCCCGATGCGTTCGTCATGCCCGACATCACGGCCCAGATGTCCGAGCTGGACGCCGACACGTCCCTGTCGGACCCCGAGAAAATCGAAAAACGACAGGCGTTGCAGACCGCGTTCTCGGAGCGGAGCGAACGCATCCATAACGTGGACCAGCTCATCCGGGCCTATTGCATCTACGAGAAAGACGTCGAATACGTCGTCCAGAACAACCAGGTGCTCATCGTGGACGAGTTCACCGGCCGCATCCTGCCGGGGCGGCGCTGGAGCGACGGCCTGCACCAGGCCGTGGAGGCCAAGGAGGGCGTCCAGATCGAGCGCGAGACGCAGACGCTGGCGACCATCACGATCCAGAACTATTTCCGCATGTACGACAAGATCGCGGGCATGACCGGCACGGCGGAAACGGAGGCCAACGAGTTCCGCGACATCTACAAGCTGGACGTGGTCGTCATTCCGACCAACCGCCCGGTCCGGCGGGTGGACGCCAACGACGTGATCTACCGGACGCGCCGGGAAAAATTCGCCGCCGTCATCCAGGAGATCCGGGAGTGCCACGAGCGGGGCCAGCCGGTGCTGGTGGGCACGATCTCGGTGGAAACCTCCGAGCTGTTGAGCCGCATGCTCCTGCGCGATAAAATCCCCCACAATGTCCTGAACGCCAAGAACCACGAGCGCGAGGCGGAAATCGTCACCCGTGCCGGCCAGCCGGGCGCGGTGACCATCGCCACCAACATGGCCGGCCGCGGCACGGACATCAAGCTGGGCCCGGGCGTCGTTCACCTCGACAAGTCGGTCATCGAATCCGGAACGCGGCTGGAGGACGCCGTCGCCGGCAGGAAATTGAGGGAGCTCCTGCTGGAGAAACCGTGCGGGCTCTACGTGATTGGATCCGAGCGCCACGAGGCGCGGCGCATCGACCGGCAGTTGCGCGGCCGCTGTGCGCGCCAGGGCGATCCGGGCGGGTCCCGCTTTTACATTTCCCTCGAGGACGACCTCATGCGGCTGTTCGGTTCGGACCGGATCGCCAACATCATGAGCCGCATGGGCATGGAGGAGGGGCAGAGTCTCGAGCATCGGCTCCTCAACCGTTCGGTGGAAACCGCCCAGCGCCGCGTGGAACAGCACAACTATTCCATCCGCAAGCGGACTCTGGAATACGACAACGTGATGAACAAGCAGCGGGAAATCATTTACGCGTTCCGCGGCAACATCGTCCGGAGCGAACAGGCCCGCGACGCGTTGTATGACGTGGTCGTCGATGTCCTGGAGGAGAATGCGGAGGAATTGTTGAGGGCGGGCGAACCGGAATCGGTCGGGGATTTCCTCCAGTGGGTCAACGCGACGTTCCCGATCGGCTTGCGGCGGGAGGAACTGTCCGGATTTGCCGGCGATCGGGAAAAAATCGCCGCCCATGCGATCGGGCGGGTCAAGCAGGCCTATGAAATCAAGATCCGGAACGACGATGAGCGCGTGGTGCGGATGATCGAACGGTCCCTGCTGTTGCACGCCGTGGATTCGCACTGGCAGGATTATCTGCGAAGCATGGATGGCCTTCGCGAGGGCGTCAGCCTGCGGGCCTATGGCCAGCAGGATCCGCTGGTGGAGTATAAGCGCGAGTCCTTCAATATGTTCGCCACGCTGATGGATGCCATCAAGGCGGAGATCGTTTCCCGCATGTTCCGGGTGAGTTCGGCCGTGATGATGTCCATGGACAGGATGGCGCAGTCGGCGCCGCGCCGCTTCGTGCATCATGAGGTGTCCGCCCTGCAGGCGACGGGACCCGGCCGGGGCATGCCCGGAACGCAGGAAGAGGCCCTCAAGGCCGCGGCCGCGCCGGCGCGGCGGGATGCGCCCAAGGTGGGCCGCAACGATCCCTGCCCCTGCGGCAGCGGCCGCAAGTACAAGAAGTGC
>JACQHI010000358.1 GCA_016199105.1 Lentisphaerota bacterium
CAGTTGCATACTTTATGGGGTTGCCGTTGCGCTTTCATTCCTCCCTTGCATCTTCCGGCCCTTCCGCTACCTTCTTATGGATTATGCGTTCTGCCCACTCATCCGACCGCTTCCGCCTTCTGGTCGCCGACCGCCGGGGCGTCATGTTCGAGCATCCCATGCTGGAGGCGCCGGGATGGGATGGACATGCTTTCGTTCGCCTTTCGGCCGGGGATTTCACGTGTTCCGACAATGGCGGCCTGATGGTCATGCTGCCCGGCCGCCTTGCCGTCGGGGTCGATCCGGCATCCGGGCGGTTCGAGACAGTCGAATTTCTTCGCCTGGGCAATCGCCGAATCCGTTGTTTTGCCGTCGCGGTCATCCTTCCGCCGGGTTATACCCGCACCCTGTTGCCGGCCTATCAAGCCTCCACGAAAGCCTCCACGCTTCCGCTTTTCGCGTATGCCGCCGCCGCCGCCCACGACGGCCGGTTCATGGCGGCCGGAATCCGGACCGATCCTCACCGGCACTGGGACGTGCGTCAGTATCACACACCGGATTTGACATCGCGGATTCGAGCGTTTCGGAGCCGTTTTCCACGCAATCGCCTGCTGAAACAACTCGCCCGCTGTTCCATCGAATATCGCTGTTGCACGGCCCAGAACATTTTTTTCCGGCGCTGGGAGGGCGGCCTGCCGGTTTCACCGGCCTGCAATGCCCATTGCCACGGCTGCATTTCCCTCCAGGACGAACATGCCATTGTGCCGGCCCAATATCGCATCCCGTTTGTGCCCACCGTGGACGAGATCACCGAAATCGCCGTCGAACATCTGAGCCGGGCGCGCCGCCCCATGATTTCGTTTGGGCAGGGCTGCGAGGGCGAACCCACCCTGCAGGCCGATGCGATTGCCGAGGCGATCCGAAAAATACGCCGGGCGACACGGCGGGGGCTCATCCATATGAACTCGAACGGCAGCCGGCCGGAGGCGGTGAAGCAACTGGCCGGAGCGGGCCTTCAAAGCATCCGGATTGCCCTGAACAGCGCGAGGCCCGGGGCGTATCGAGCCTATTTTCAACCCCACGGATATTCGCCGGCCGATGTTGAAGCCTCCCTGGCGATGGCTCGCGCATGCAAGCTGGTCACGTCCATCAACCTGCTGGTTTTTCCGGGAGTCACGGACACCCCGCAAGAATATGACGCCTTGGCGCGTCTGTTGAAGAAACACCGCCCCGACTCCCTGCAACTCCGGAATCTTTGCATCGATCCCGACGTCTATCTCGGCCTGTTCCCGAGGCCCCGGATGCGGCCGATGGGCATACGGGCCTGGCTCGACCGGTTGCGCCGCGACATACCGGGCCTGCGGATCGGCAATTTCAATCTCCTGCCCGATTGGACAACGATGAACCGTTGAACCGTGAACCTGACAACCTGGCGATATGAATGAATAAAAAAATTAGGGGTGACTGCCCGGCAAACAACCTATAGCCTACAGCCAAACACCTGAATCGTTTGGAGATTTCCGTGGATGTCAATCAGACGAATGACCGGTCCGATCCCCCCATCTTCGACCTGGCGTTGGCCATGGAAAACACCGGCAACAATCCCGCTTTTCTGAAAAAACTGGCGGCTGTGTTTCTCGGCGACTTTCCCGGCCGCCACGCCATGATCGTGACAGCCATCGAGACCGGAAATCAAGAGGCGCTCGTCACCCTGGTTCACTCCGTAAAGGGAGGGGCCATGACGGTGGGCGCCCGGGCCCTTGCCCAGCATGCGTTGCGGATGGAACAACTGGCTCGTTCGGGCCAAAAGGCCGATTTCATCGAACTGTGCGGCATCTTGAAATCGAAGTTCGAGGAGTTTCAGGCCGTTCTGAGCCGTTCCCCGATCATCGGCGCGTCAGGCTAACCCGGGGTTGAGAGGACGAGTCGAATAGAGGACGACGAGCGGACCGATCCCGTTCATCCGATACATTGGCCCGGTTTCCGAATCTCCGCGTCGTCCTCGTCCCTCTTCCTCGTTCCTCGATCAACATGTTTTTCAGGGTGCGGCTTCTTTCGTTGCCCCCTGAAAATTACTGCCCGGCCGCCGGCTTGGTTTCCGGCTGGTCCCCTTTGCGGATATAGACTTCCACCCGGCGATTTTTCTGATGCCCGGCGATGGGATCGTTCTTCACCATGGGCCGCGTGAACCCGTAACCCACGGCTTTCAAGCGGGCCGCCTCGATCTTGTGGACCCCGGCCAGGTGCTCCAGAACCGCCTTCGCGCGCCGCTCGGACAGTTCCATGTTATAGTCGGCCACGGACGTATTGCGCTTGTCGGCGTGTCCCTCGATGCGGGCCGTGGCCTTGGGATCGCGCGACAAGACCTTGCCGATCTTCTTCAAGTCCCTGAAATACTGGGGCTTGATATCCGCCTTATCGGTTTCAAATTCGATATAGAGGATGAAGAGCAACAGATCGTCGGAGGGATCAAGCGGATTGGTGTTATCCTCGATCACCTCATGCCCATCCGCCACGCCGCCGTTGTCGGTATCCCGTTTCCGGGGATTCGTGTCATGCTGGTGAACCTCGGCGCCGTCTTTCAACGCATCCATATCCGTGTCGGGATTCAACGGGTTCGTGTCATAGGTATGAACTTCCTCGCCGTCCAGCAGACCGTCATGGTCGGTATCCGGATCGTGGGGATCGGTACCGAGCTTCACCTCCTCCTCGTCGGTCAACCCGTCGCCGTCGGAATCGACGGCGCCGCCGGAGGCCGCGTATTTTTTCGGCACGTGGGCGCCCCATTTCCACTGGACGCCCGCGCTCGGCAGCCAGTTGAATTCGAAGCCGCGCAGTTCGCTGTCGATCATCATGCGGCCCATCCAATCGCCGCGAACGGCCCATTCCTGGTTGAAATGATAGGCCAGGCCAACCCCGTAACGCGCTTCGGCGCCGGGGTTGTCGCGGTGCTCGCGGCTTTCCTCATAGATCGTGGCGCCCACGCCGCCCAGGAAATAGGGATCGAAATGGATGTCCTCGGTATTCCGCCAATGCAAAACGGCATCCAGGCCCAGTTCCCACGCATCGGTTTCGGCGGCGTCCAGGCCCCTGCGCGCCACGGGCGTGCCGGTGGCATAATTATACACCGTATTGGACTTGAGATTGGGCGCATACATGACGGAGGCTTCAAACGACCAGTGGGGCGACACATCATAGCCCAGGCGAAGGCCGCCAAACTCGCCGTTCCTTGTCGCCTCATCGCCCTCGAACAGGATTTCGCCGCCAACCAGGCTGATATACCAGGGCGAGGTCGAATTGGAACCGCCCTCCTGGGCAACCGCGCGGAAAGATCCGAGGCCGTGGGTCAATGCGACTGTCAACAGAATGCCGAATGCTCGTTTTGCCGTCTTCATGCAGGCATCTCTCCTTATGTGCGCGGGGCCGCCTTTATAGGGTTGAAATAGCGTTTGTACCTTAGAATGTCCCCGTCTAAACGCAAGAACAAAAAACGGGAGGTTATCCGGTTCGTGTTCACGGTTCATGGTTACAGGGGCTGTGTTTTCCACCGGCGGTGCAGCCATATCCATTGATCCGGATACCGCCGGATCATGCCTTCGATGATGGCGGTATAGCGCTGGGTCGCCTCGCGAATGGCCTCAGGCGTTTTGTCGGGGGGCGGCGGAACGGCCTCCAGCACCAGGACGCGGTGCCGGCCGTCAGGAAGACGCACGATAAAGGCCGGCACCACCGGCGCCCCGGCCAGAACGCTGAGGTAGGCCAGCCCCGGCGACGTGCAGGCCGGCCGCCCGAAAAAGTCCACAAACACGCCCTCCCGCCGTTTCATGTTCTGATCCAGCATGAACCCGATCGCCTCCCGGCGTTTCAGCACCCGGCAACATTCGCGGACCGAGTTGTGGTGCGGCACGCATTTCACGCCCGCCCGCATGCGGGCGCGCTCGACATAGTCGTTCAACGCCGCCGGCTTCACGGGTTTGGCGATAATCGTCAGGGGCACGCCCTTCAGAACGGACACCTGGCACATCAACTCGAAATTGCCGATGTGCGCCGTCAGGATCAGAACGCCCTTTCCCTGGCGGGCGGCGTTTTCGTAATGCTCGAAGCCGTCGAATTCGATTTCCCGTTCCATGAACGCGCGGTCCACCAGCGGGAACCGAAGGAATTCCATGACTGTGAGCCCAAGGTGGGCGTACATCCCCCGGGCGATCTCCCTCGCCTCGCATTCCGTCCGCCCGGTCAAACAACGGCGGATCGTTTCGCGCACCTCGGTCAGCCGATGCCGGACGACGCGCTCCAGCAGCCAGCCGATGCCGCGCCCCCAGGCCGCCGCCCGTTCCGGGGAACACGCCAGCGCCAGCGTCGTCAGGCTGTTGAGGATGAAACGCACAATTCGGGATTATTTCGCCTTGACGTCGGCGGCCTGTTTGAAGGTCAACCCCTTTTCGCCCAGGCCCACCGTGACGGGTTCCGCCGCGTTGATATGCCCGGCGAGGATTTCTTCGGCCAGCGGGTCCTGGATGTATCGCTCGACGGTCCGGCGCAGCGGGCGGGCGCCGTTGGCCTGATCGAATCCCTTTTCGATGAGAAACGTCTTGGCTTCGTCGCTGAGGGAGATGGACACCGATTTCTCCCGATCCATGCGCGCCATGATTTTGGCGACTTCCAGCTCCAGGATGCGCACCACATCGTCCCGGCTCAATTGCCGGAAAACGATCTGGTCGTCCACACGGTTCAGCAGCTCGGGACGGAAGACTTTCTTCGCTTCGTCCAGGAGACGGCCCTTCAAGCGCTCATAGTCGGCCTCCGACTTGCCGCCGCCGAAGCCGAGCCCCCCCGTCGTCTTGGTGAAATCCGCCCCCAGGTTGGAGGTCAGAATGACGATGGTGTTGCGAAAATTCACGCGACGCCCCAGGCTGTCGGTGAGCAGGCCCTCCTCCAGGAGTTGAAGGAGAATGTTCATGACGTCCGGATGGGCTTTCTCGATCTCGTCGAACAG
>JACQHI010000359.1 GCA_016199105.1 Lentisphaerota bacterium
CTATTCGTTTTTCCATCCCGAATGCGACCGCTGGGAGCACGCCCTCCAGACGACGAATCAGAAAGGCATCAAGTACGGCCACGTGGGCGATACCGAGTTCGCCGCCATGAGCTGCCGCGCGCAGTTCCAGACCGGCTTTCTCGGATTCGTCACGCGAATCCGAGATCGGCGCTTTGCGGTCGTTGACGTCGAGCGGCAAAGCGTGCTGGCGTTCGCTCAGTTCGATCACAACGGCACGGTGCGGGAACTGCATATGTCGAACGGACGCGTGTCAGTGGTGCCGCCGTACTTTTCGACGCCAAGGACGCTGTCCATCGGAGAGGCCTGGCGAATCGAAGACGGCATGCTGCGCCAGATCGAGGCGACATTGAATGAGTCGCCGTACGGAATGCGTCCCGCATTCCCGTCCGGCGACAATTGGATTCAGAGGACGGATATCGCCAAGACGATCGCGGCCGCGCCGTCTTCGGCGCCGTGCGACCGCGCCTGTCTTGAAGGCTATGTGGACCGCTTCCTCAATGCGCTCGTCAATCATGACGCCCGGATGCTGCCGGTCTCGGCGGCCGTCAAGTACACGGAGAACGGCCAGCGCCTCCCGCTGAACGACGGATTGTGGGGAACCGCGACCCGAATCGGAAGTTATGGCATTCGTCTCGCCGATCCCGCCAGTGGCGCCGCGGGATACTACGGCACGATTGTCGAGACGGACGTGCCGGGCGTGCTGGCGGCGCGGCTCAAGATCGAAGGCCGGCGCGTCACGGAAATCGAGACCGTGATCGTGCGCCGCGAGCAGCGGGCCGCCGGCGGCGGCACTCTGACGATGATGATCGCAACTCTGCCGTACCAGAACGATCCAGCCGATTTTACGGCAGTGGATCCGATCTTAACGGTGAGCCTTCCCCAAACCGAACGTAGGTCGCCCGCCCAACTCATCCGGATCGCCAACGCTTACTACGACGCTCTCGGCGCGGCCGACGGCTCGCGCGCGGCGTTCGCCGGGAATTGCGCGCGCCGGACAAATGGCGCTCGTGTGACCGGCGTCGTCGATGCTCCAGCGCCCGACCCGGCGCATCCCGCATTCCGGCCGCTCAGTCTCGGTTGCGCGGCTCAGTTGAGCGCGGGCTACTTCAACCAGATCGAAACAGTCCGCGGGGTGCGCCCATGGATTGCGGATCCGGAAAAGGGACTCGTACTGAGCCGCGCGTTGCTGGACATCCCGAACGACCGCAAGACTGTCGCGATCAAAGGCGAGGGCGAGGTGGCGTTGCCGAAGCTTTCGAGCGGTCCGTATTCCATCCTGGCCGTGCAGTTGTTCAAGATCGAAGGCGGCCGGATCCGGCACATTGAGGAGCAACTCCGGACGGTCCCGTACAAGATGTCTTCAGGCTGGGATCAATAGCTTTCATTCCCAGCATGGTAAGACCTCGGTCCGCGGCACATTCAGAGGCATCGTCATGAATGTCTTCGTCACCGGCGCTACCGGTGTGTTAGGCACGTCGGTAGCGCGGATGCTCATCGATATCGGCCATCATGTCCGGGCGCTTGCGAGAAACGCCGGCGCCGAATCGCGGTTGCGAGACGCCGGGCTGGAGCCGGTTCAGGCCAGCTTGTTCGATCCCGCCTCATTACTGGCCGCCCTAAGAGGGTGCGACGCGGTTCTTCATCTCGCCACGCGGATTCCTCCTCCCAATCGATCGACCGTGCGTGGCGCATGGGAAGAGAACGACAAAATACGTAGCGAAGGAACCCGGAATCTTGTGGACGCGGCTTTGGAATGCGGCGTTTCGACCCTGCTCTATCCAAGTATCGTTTATGTATATGCCGATGGCGGGTCGAACTGGCTGGAGGCTCCAACCGCGGGGACGAAACCGTCGCGCATCACGCGTTCAACATTACAAGCGGAGTCGGAAGTAGAGCGGTTTAATCAGGCGGGAAATCGCGGAATCGTTCTCCGGATGGGCGGGTTCTACGGCCCTTCCGCACCGAGCACTCTTCAGTTGCTGCGCTATGCGCGCCGCTATGGCATTGCGATGCTGGTCGGCCGTCCGACGGCGTACCAGCCGTTAATCTGGGTGGACGATGCGGCTGTGGCCGTCGTCGACGCACTGTCCAAGGCTCCTGCGGGAACCTACGACATCGTGGACGACGAGCCCCTCCAAAAGCGCGAACTCGCCGAGAGCCTGGCGCGCGCGGTCGGGCGCAAACGCGTGTTCCGGCCGCCTGTCATTTTGTTTCGATTTCTCGCGGGAAAAGACGCGATGTTCCTCACGCGCAGCCAGCGCGTATCCAACCGCCGATTCAAAGAAGAAACCGGCTGGAGCCCAACTGTTCCGGACGGGCGCGTGGGGCTTCAACTGTTGACGATCCTGCCGTGATGGTTTAGCCCGGACTCCTCGGGATGCTCGGATTGGCTAAAGAATGCGATAGAGCGAACCGCGGGAAACGTATATGATGGGGACCAGCCCGCGAGCGCAGGAGGCGTCATGCCGATTCCTGGTCTATCCCGTCTTTTTCCCTTATATGTACTTCTCGCCGCTACGACTGCTTTTGCCCAATACGATTCTGTGGTGAATCGTGCGCGGCAAGAGCGAGAGCGTCGAAAAAATCTCGAGCAGCATGCGCCCGTCACAACGAATGAGGGCACGATCACGACGGAAAGATTCGTCGTGGCTCAAAAAGTAGAACAGCCCGGGATCACAATTAACCTAGAGATCGATTCAGAAGTCACGTCCACCACGGATTGCGGCGGCAAGGATTGTTTTCAACAGAAATTCGCGGCATGCCAACCGGCTTTGGTGCAGTTTGACGCTGGGTTTGTCGCCGGTCAGTACAAGATCGTCGGACCGGCAAAGAATGGCTGCCGAGTGACACTGAGATACACAACCTTTCTGGATCCCGAATGGGAGAATAAGGAACTGACGTGCGCGTTCGACAACAAGTTGCCCTATGAGAAGGCACTGGAGAAAGTTCTCAGCGGTTTTAGCAGCAGCGCGCTAGACGCGGCAGCCTGCGAGGGTCCTCTTTATAAAGTGATAATGCGGCAGACCCAGCAGCTCAACGGGCCGCTTTCAATTCCGTAAACAGCGCATCGGACTGTTGAAACTGGAGGCAGCCTGCCGTGGGCGGACTTGGTGGACATCCTTTCGCCCGCCAACCGTAGTCGGCTTCCAGGACGTTGACGATGTCGTCTTTACTTTTTCCTTCCTTGACCAAATTCGATAGCCGGTTTCGCATGGATTCTAAATCCGAGTTGAATTGGATCAGATCCGCCTTCGTCGAGACGGGTCCGTGGCCCGGAATCACGGTATCGAAGTCCAGCTTCAGGGTCTCGTTCAGTGTTTTAGTCCATTCGAAGAAACTGCCTCCCTGGGCGTAATCCACGTAGATGTTCACCCCCGGCGGCCTTGACGGAGCCTCCGCGCGGCCGGCCTGACGGCCCAGAAAAAGATCTCCAGTGTGGATAACCTTGAGGTCCGGAAAGTAGATCACCGCGTCGCCATTGGTATGACCGCGTCCGAAATGCTTAGCGCGAACTTCCTTGCCGCCGAGGTACACGGACATTTCGTCGGAGAATGTGATCCGCGGCAGCCCGATGGGCGTTCCGGGGGTGTCCTCATAGTATGGCTGCTTGATGTCCACGAGGTTGGCTCGAACATTTCGATGCGCGATGACTTCGGCGATGGGAAGCAACTTCAAGTCGCCGCCGGCATGATCGTCATGCTGGTGAGTATTGATCACATACTTGAGCGGTTTTTCTGTTACGGATTTTACTTGGGCCAGGATGTCCGCGTGATTCCGATCGAACATGTCATCGACAAGGATGACGCCCTCGCCGGTCACGTACACGGCGACATTTCCGCCCTC
>JACQHI010000350.1 GCA_016199105.1 Lentisphaerota bacterium
ATGTTATTCCCCGCCGCGAAGAGTCGAATTCCGCCTGCCCGCACCTGGAGGGCGGGCGGCCTCGACCGCCTTGTTCTTTAATCGACGATTTGTCTCGATTTCGGAGTCGGGCTCCACGTAGGTCCCAGTTCCAACTGGGATCTCTGCCAATTTCCCGTTCAGCCGGCTGATAGGGCCGAATGACGCCGTTTGACACCTGAGTCAGACAGGCGCCTTTGTTACAAAGCTCAGATGCGGGGGGGTGGGTGTCCGCATGGTGTGCGGTGATTCTGGAAATCCACAGCACGCGCCACATTTACCACGCGCCGCGCATGGCCGTGGCGCGCTACAGAATCGGTTGCCATTCCACGTAATCGCGAAGCTGTGAAATAATTGATTTGGACGCGACGGCGCGCGTCCCTCCATCGAAAAAACCGTTGTTTTTGGAGGGCCACGCGCCGTCGTGGCCGTCTTTGTGCAATTATTTCACAGCTTCCTGGGGGTTGCATTTTCTTCACATTCGGCTTGCCTTTTGCGCGAATGATGTATAACATGCGCCTTATCAAGACGGGCTTTGCCCTATGAATGCTTCCGACAACGGAGGAGACAGCGCATGAAATTCAAAACGAACGCCGATGACACGCCGGAACTCCAGATGGGCCCCATGCTGGATTGCATCTTTCTCCTGCTGCTGTATTTCATTTCGGCCGCGCAAATCCAGCCGGCGGAAAAATACCTGGGCCTCATGGTGCCGGGCCGTGTGATTGACCCGCCCACGAAGGTGGCAGAAATCCGACTTCAGATATCGGAAAACGGGCAGGTCTTTTGCAACGATGCGCCGGTGGACGCGCCCGCGGACAAGGACTTGCCCATGCTGAAGGCCAAACTGCAGACGGCGATCCGGCAGTTCGGAGCGAATCAGCCGGTGGTCATCCATCCCCAGCCCAGGGTCAGACAAGAGCGGATTGTCGAGGTCCTCGATGTTTGCGCCGTTGCCGATGTGCGAAAGCTGTCGTTTTCCGCCAACCCGTAGGGCCTGAGCTTTTTCCGGCGTTTCGCGGGATGCTCATGACCGTCCGTGGATTGGCGCTTCAATCGGGTCTATTGTGTTTCGAGGAGGTTGTTATGCTCAATGTTGACGCCATTATCGAGCGGATGGAACGGAGCGGTCGGTCCCGCACCCTGCCGGGCCGCCTTGTCATCGGTTTGCTCAAATCGCGGTATTTTTTCTGCTCCGCCGCCGCCTATATCCTGATCCTGTTGTTGGTCGGCAAAATCGGCATTTCGACGTATGAGAAAATAAAAGGTACGTTCGAAGGAAGTGAAGTGCTTATTATAAGCCCTCCCGAGTTTCCGGCGCAGCCCCCTCCACAGCAGAAGACGGATGTCGTCAAAAAGACGGATCCCGTGGTGAAGACGCTGGCAGACCCGGCGGACGACGCCAGACGCATCGCCTTGGATGGACTATCCCCCAGTAAGTATGTCATGCCGCCCACCATTGCAGAGGCGCCTCTTATGTCCGACCCGGATATCAAGGAGCCCACGACCTTCACATCAGCCATTATAGAGTGGGATATTGCCCGTATTAAGAAAGCGGAGGAATTTCAGAGGCCTTGGCGAAGGACGGGTGTCCGCGACCAGACCCGGGCCAAATTCACGATCTACAAGGCCAAGTACCAGGGGTCTATCGGGCCGCAGGGCCAGCAGGATTGGAACTGCAATCCGAGCGATATGGCCAACCTGATGCGCCAGATCAAGCTGTGGTCCAAGGGACGCATTGACGCCAATTTGTATCCGGAGGTGCTGGATGTCGGAACGGACAAGCTTTTCGAGGTGAGGCCGCCCTTCGTCTATTTGACCGGCCACATGGATTTCAAGTTCCTGGATCAGGAAGTCGCGAACCTCCGCGATTATCTCCTGCTGTCCGGCTGCGTCTGGGCGGACAGCGCGCTGGCGGGGCGGCGCTCCCGTTTCGACATCGCCTTCCGGCGCGAGATGAAACGCGTGCTGCCGGATCGGGACTGGGAAGTGGTGCCCCGGGATCACGAGATATTCACGTACTCGTTTTTCGACAAGCTGGGCTTGCCCTCGGGCATGAATTATTACGAACAACCGCCGGAGATGATCAACATCGGCGGCGAGCTGGCGGTGTTGTACACGATGAACGGCTACGGGCATTTCTGGGAGGCGCGCCTGGACGAGGCCGGCAAGATCGAACGGCGCCAGATCAAAGTGGCGCCGAGGCAGTGGGCGTATGTTTACGGGCCGCACTTTGCCCACAATTATGCGTCCGTTCTCTACCGGAACTACGACGATGCCACCGTCAAGGATTCCTATAAATTCGGCCTCAACGTCGTGGTGCACCTCCTGACCCGCTACGAGGATAAATTCAGGTTCCTCCCCAGGGAACTGCCGACAGGCCCGCAAGCCAAGGCGTCGTCCTTTGAAAGTATTAAGTTTTCATTGTAGGGCGGGCATGTCGCCCGGGACTGCCCGCCGGCAGCAATTCTCGTTTTGGCGTTCGATCGGTGCGCGAAGAGCAGCGGATTCACAGCCCCCGCTGTACTTTAGGCGCATTTCCCTGGCCGACGCTCGGGCAGGCCTGCCTGTCATCCGGAACCCGTGACTTGTCCGCCATAGTCCCGACTCTCCGAGAGGTCGGGACGACGGCGGAACCGCTGAACCCACCGAATTTTATTGCCCTTGTTTTCGCCCGGGCCGCATGCTTGAATCTTCAGCGTCATGACGTCTCCACCCTTTGTTCATCTGCATTTGCATACCATGTACAGCCTGCTGGATGGGGCCTGCCGGATTGACGATGTCGTGAAGGCCGCCCTCGAGGACCACATGCCGGCTGTGGCGATGACCGATCATGGGGTGATGTATGGGACCGTGGAGTTTTATAAAAAGGCGATAGCGAAGGGCCTCAGGCCGATCCTCGGCTGCGAAGTCTATGAGGCCCGCGAAAGCCGCCTGGATCGGAAGGCGGAAGGCGTCAAGGTCACGCCCTTCCACCTCGTGCTGCTGGCCCAGGACAATGAGGGCTATGACAATCTCGTCCGGCTCGTGACGGCGGCGCATCTGGAGGGATTTTATTACAAACCGCGCGTGGACCGGGAGATTCTGGCGAAGCACAGCAAAGGCTTGATCGCGCTGTCGGCCTGCCTGAAGGGAAGGGTGGCGGTTCGCCTGCTGGAGGATGACGAGGCCGGCGCCGCCCGGGCGGCCGGGGAATACGCGGACATATTCGGGAAGGATAATTTCTATCTGGAACTGCACGATCACGGGATTCCCGAACAGGCCAAGGTCAATCGGGGCCTGCTGGCGCTGGCCCGCCGCCTGAATCTGCCGCTGGTGGCCACCAACGACGTCCATTATCTGAAAAAAGAGCATGCCGGCGCGCACGAGGTGCTGCTGTGCATGCAGACGGGCTCCAGGATGAGCGACCCTGACCGTCTGAAGTACGCGACGCACGAGTTCAGCATGAAGAGCGGCGCGGAAATGGCGGCGCTCTTCGCCGAGGCGCCGGAGGCGATCGCGAATACGGTGGCCATTGCCCAGCGCTGCGCGGTGGAAATGGCCTTGCATGGCGCGCATTTTCCCTCTTTCCGCGTGCCGGAGGGGGAGACGCAGAAAAGCTTTTTCCTCAAACTCTGCCGGGAGGGCGTCGCCCGACGTTACCAGGTCGCGGATCCCGACCATCCCCGCGACGAGAAAGAGAAAAAAGTCGTCGCCCAGATGCACTACGAGATCGGCGTCATCGAAAAGACGGGGTTTGTCGGGTATTTTCTTGTGGTGTGGGATTTCATCCGCTTCGCCCATGAGCGGGGGATTCCCGTGGGGCCGGGGCGCGGCTCGGGGGCGGGCAGCATCGTGTCGTACGCGCTGGGCATCACGGGCATCGATCCGCTGCGGTACAGCCTGATTTTTGAGCGGTTTCTGAACCCGGAGCGGATATCGCCGCCGGACTTCGACATCGATTTCTGTCAGGCGCGCCGGGGCGAGGTGATCGCGTATGTGAAGGAAAAATACGGCCGCGAAAACGTGGCCCAGATCATTACGTTCTCGACGCTCGGGGCGAAGGCGGTCATCCGGGACGTGGGCCGGGCGCTGGAAGTGCCGCTGCCGGAATGCGACCGCCTGGCGAAGCTGGTGCCCGAGATTCCCGACATCACCCTGAAAACGGCCTTCGAGAAGGAATCCGCGCTGAAAAAAGCCAGGGAGGAAAACGAATACGCGAAGGCCATCTTCAAGTACGCGGAGGTCCTCGAGGGG
>JACQHI010000392.1 GCA_016199105.1 Lentisphaerota bacterium
GGATGGAGTGGCCGATATCGCCGTCTTCGACAGTAACACTGGGTACTGGTATATCCGGACCGTCAGCGGAACGACGCTGGGCTGGCAGGTGGCGTGGGGCTGGCCGGGCGCGGTGCCGGTGCCGGGCGATTACAACGGGGATGGAATCAGCGATTTGGCGGTCTTCGATAGCAACACGGGTTTCTGGTACATCCGGACCATGAGCGGAACAACGCTGGCCTGGGCGGTCGCGTGGGGCTGGCCGGGCGCCATTCCCGTGGGGTCGCTGGAGAGCTATTATTAAAATGCGGGTTCGGTATTTCGAGGTTCAGCGGTTCAACGGTTGGAACAGGATCGAAGCATGCCAGCCTGCCCGAGTCGCGGCGACGGAGGCCCATCGCCCTCCAGACTGGGTTATGTCTCCGCTTGGAGGGCGTAAGCGTGCCCCTCCCGAAGAACTGGGAGGGGCGCAGTCCCTGCGTCCGTCGGACGGATTCTGCGGTCATAATACGCCGTGAAATGTGCCGTTGACAACGGCGGCGCCTTCGGATAATAATTCACACCAAACCAAATGGGTAAGGGTGAGTAAAGACAACCCTAAATCGCGGTGCGCCAGAGGAGATGACGCATGAATTCGCAGATAGCCGAAACCGTCAGCAAGATGCCGCCCCAGCTTCAGAAAGAAGTTGAAGATTTCGTATTATTTCTCGCCAAGCGGGAGAGGCCGCGTTCGACGCGCAAGTTGCTGCAGAACTGGGCTGGGGCGTTGAAAGAATACCGTGAGACGTTTACGTCCGTGTCCTTGCAGAAGAAGGCCTTGGAGTGGCGCTTGGAGTGACACATGTATCTGCTGGACACCAATATCTGGTTGGAACGGCTGCTGGAACAGGAGCGGGCGGCGGAAGTGTCGCAGCTTCTTGCGACCGTGCCGGGCTCGGAGTTGGCCATTACAGATTTTGCCTTTCACTCCATTGGGGTGATCATGCTGAAACTCGGCAAGCCGGAGGAGCTGATCCGCTTCGCGGATGACCTTGTCGGGGAGGGCGAGGTTGCCCTGGTGAGCCTTGAACCCCATGACACACATGCCATTACCGATGCAGCCACGGCCTACCGGCTTGATTTCGACGATGCCTATCAGTACACGGCGGCCGAGAAGTACGGGTTGCAACTGATCAGTTTTGACGATTCTTTTGACCGTACTCCGCGCAGGCGTAAGACACCCGGCGATGTGGTTCAGCTGTGACAGTGCGTGAAATAACAATTGGGGATTGCCGGCTAAACCAGTGCAGCGCCCCGGCATTCATGGGACACGAGGAAATTGTTCTGCCACTGCTGGTCCACCGATCTTATGGTGACAGAGACAACTTCGACCCAGGCTACGCAATTTGGCTTGAGCAGGAAGGCGTTATTCGCGCATGGACGCGTATCAGATACACGCCGCAATAACGATTGAGAGTCGGGACGAAGGCAGGGGCCATGGTAACAACCAACACAACGTGGGCAATGCCCACAACCCAAAAAAATCAACCACGCGCGGCGCGTGGCAAGTCACGGACTCGTCCCGCGTTTCGCAGGATAAAGATTGAAACTACGAAACACGCGAAAAGCGCGAAAATACGAGTGAAGATTGGTTTTATTTAATTCCTAAACAACCTGATTCCTGTCCCCTTTCGCGAGTTTCGTGTGTTTCGTAGTTAATAAAATCTTCTTGTTTTTTATAGCAGTTTCTCATGTTTCAGGCACCAATGAAATCAACCGCGGATCACACTGATAATCCGGTAATAGACACGTTGCGCAAGGCCGTTTCGCAGTCGCCCGACAATTTGCATTTGCGCCGGCATTTTGCCCAGGTGTTGCTGGAAGCCGGCGGCCACAAGGAGGCCGAGGTGGAGTTTCGCGCGGCGCTGGCGCTGGCCCCCGGGGATACGGGCCTCGGGCTTGGACTTGCCAAGGCGTTTTTCCATCAGGGCAAGCACTCGGAAGCGCTCGTGGTTCTTGAAGACCTGCAAGCCCGGCCGGACCTCCCGGCCGAGGCGCAGCTGATCCATGCCCGGGTCTTGAATGCCAGGGGCGAAAAGACGTCCGCGCTGGATCATTATCGCCGGGCGGTGGCGCTGGACGCCGACCTGGCGGATGCGCTTCTTCTCGAACAATTAGGCCCGAAGTCGCCGATAGACGCAGGGACCGCACCTTGGCCGGCAAACGAAAACACCTCGCCCCAGCGACGGGAGGATGTCGAGCCGGTTCCGTCCGATGAAACCGCCCTGCCTGAAAAGCCCGGAATCACGTTCAAGGACGTGGGCGGCATGGAAAAGCTGAAAGAGGAAATCCGGCTGAAAGTGATTTATCCGATCCAACATCCCGAGGTTTACAAGGCCTATGGAAAAGGCATTGGCGGCGGGATTCTGATGTTCGGCCCGCCGGGTTGCGGAAAGACCCACCTGGCCCGCGCCACCGCCGGCGAAGTGAACGCCGCCTTCGTCGCCGTGGGGATCAACGAGGTGCTGGAGATGTGGATCGGCAGGAGCGAAAGCAACCTCCACGCGATCTTCGAAATGGCGCGAAGAAACAAGCCCTGCGTGCTCTTTTTCGACGAGGTGGATGCCCTGGGCGCCAGCCGCGCGGATTTCAAGAACAGCGCCGGGCGCAGCCTCATCAACCAGTTCCTGGCCGAGCTCGACGGCGTCAAAAGCGACAACGAGGGGGTGCTGATTCTGGCCGCGACCAATGCGCCCTGGAATGTGGACAGCGCGTTTCGGCGGCCCGGGCGATTTGACCGCATCATTTTTGTGCCGCCCCCCGATACGGAGGCCCGCGCCTTGATCTTGGAATTGTTGCTCAAGGACAAACTCGCGAAAGACATTGACTATCCGGCCCTGGCGAAGCGCACCGGGTCTTTTTCGGGCGCCGACTTGAAATCCGTGGTGGATGTGGCGACGGAAGCCCGGATCGAAGACGCTTTGCGATCCGGCAAGGCGCTGCCGCTGACCACCAAGGACCTCGCCGCCGCCGCGGCCAAGCGATTCCCCACCACCCGCGAATGGTTTGCCACCGCCCGTAATTACGCGACCTACTCCAATGAGGGCGGATTTTATGACGATGTGGCCAGGTATCTGAACCTGGTTTGATTCATGACGGAGGCTGTGGTTTCCCGGCAGCCGAACTCGCATGGACAAGCATGGCGAACATCTTCTTGAACGCGCCCGTTTCTTTTTTGAGCACAAAAAGTATCCGCGGGCGGAAGCGGAACTGAGCCGGGCGCTGGTGGCGGACCCGAATTGCGCCGACGCGCATGCCCTTCTCGCTCGATGTCAGCATGGTCAGGGTCGGCATCAGGAGGCGTATGACACCATGTGCCGGGCGGTCAGCCTCTCGCCGGAGTGGGACTGGGGGCATTATTTTCTCGCCGTCATGCTCACCAATCTGGAACGGCTGGAGCCGGCGGAAACCGAAATCCGGGAGGCGCTTCGGCTGGATCCGAACGACGCAACCTATGACGCGTTTCTCAGTTACATTCTCCGGCGAAAAAAGAAACCCCGGGAGGCGTTGACTGCCGCCGAAGCGGCTTTACAAAAGGATCCCCAAAATGTCTATGCGCATATTCAGATGGCCAATGCGTTCGGCGCGTTGAATCGCTGGGAAGACGCCCGCCAGGCGGCGCGGGAGGCCCTGCGAATAGACCCCATGCGCGCGGACGCACACCTCATGAGGGCGATCGCCTTTCTCAATATGGGAAATCCCGAGCAGCTCAAGAGGGCGCAGGCCGCCGTTCAAGACGCGCTGGCGATCGATCCGACGGATCCGGAAGCGCAACAGGTCCTGTCTCATATCATAGAGCGCCGCATAAATCCTCCCCAAACCACCCCAGCAAACCCCGGCCTAATACTTGTGTGCCTCATCGGCATGGCCCTGTTGTCCTTGCCAAAACTGTTAAAGGATTTTAATCGTCCCAAAGAACCCTGTCGGCATCCTTATGCCAGTCGCAGCGACGTACTCACCGGCGGGGAGAACTACTTCGATTGGTATTGTCAGCAGTGCGGGAAAAGCGGACGGATTTCGAAGCCGTTGCTGCCCAGCGGCGCCCGCTCGACTCAAGCCCAAGAGATCCAGAGGTCTAAGCAAAATGTGTCCGCGGGCGCTTTACAAAAGACAAATGCGCCCTTTGATATAATCATTCGTCTCAACGACTTCATTCCAGCCGACGATAGACTCGATGGCACGTGGTCGGCCGTCAACGCAACCGATGAAGCCGGAATTGGGGTTTTCGTGTTCCATGATTCGACGCTTGAGATTCAACCGGAGGCGTCGCCCCCGGTGGAGTTCCAGTTTCATTTCATCGCGTCAAACGCGCTGGCGCTATGCACGGCGGAATCCAATGCGATCCGGACCAATTTCACATGTCGGCTTGATTTCCTGGGATTGAATCGGCTCATTTTGCATGACTCCCCTCTCGGCCAGGTCGAGTTACGCCGCGAGGAATAAGTAAAGGCGCAAATAATATTTGTCGAATAATGGTGTCAAAAATAGGTTGGCGCAAACGGGAGTCAGGGGAGCTTATTCTGGCGATAACCCTGAACTGGTGAGAAAGGAAACCCCATGAAATATCGGGATGTCTTCGCGAATCAGCATGTCGTTCTTCCGGTCATCCATGTCGAGTCGTTGGAGCAAGCGCTTCGAAATGTGCGAATCGCACACGACGCAGGGGCTGATGGCGTGTTTCTGATCAATCATGGCTCCAGTTCGAGCGATTTGCTGGCGGTCCACGAAGAAGTCTGGAAAGAATACCCGGACTGGTGGGTCGGCGTGAACTGCCTCGACTTGAATCCCTCCGAGGTATTTGCTCGGGTCTCAGAGCATGTTGCAGGCGTCTGGGCGGACAATGCGATGATTGATGAAAACCGGGAAGATCAGTTTGGGGCAAAAGCCATTCTTGAAGCCAAACAGAAATCAGGCTGGAAAGGCCTGTACTTCGGAGGGGTTGCATTCAAGTACCAGCGTCAGGTAAACAAGCTGAGACCGGCAGCCCGGATCGCGTCCCGCTATATGGATGTTGTTACCACCAGTGGGCCGGGCACCGGCAAGGCGGCGGATGTGGAAAAGATCCGCGATATGAAAAATGCAATCGGTGATTTCCCCATGGCCATAGCCAGCGGGATCACCCCGGAGAACGTTGTGGACTACCTCGACATCGCCGACGGTTTTCTCGTGGCGACAGGCATCAGCTCAAACTTCACGGAACTTGATGCTGGCCGGGTGAAAGCGCTGGTCCGAGCTGTGCGGTCGCACGCACCTGGGAAGCGTAGCAGCCAGAGAACGACTTGACCGATGGGACCGAAGGGACAGGGACTTGGCCCGTGTGGCGAAATACCACAGGGCTCTCAAGAGATTGAGGGAGGTTGAATCCCAACAGGGGGGCGGGATACATGGCCGGTGACAAAAGCCCGGTGTTGGCAAAGTCTTGGGGCGGGGCTGTTCCGGATGCCGGCCTCTTGAACCGCGCCCAAGGCTGCCTGCTGGGGCAACTGGCCGGGGATTCCCTGGGAAGCTTGGTGGAATTCCAGTCGCCTCAATTCATTCGGGAAAAATATCCGGAGGGTGTGCGTTTTCTTGCCGACGGCGGCACGTGGGGCACACTGGCCGGCCAGCCGACGGACGATTCTGAATTGGCCCTTCTGCTGGCGCGCACCCTGGTGGCTGAAAGGCGGTTCGACGATGAAGCCGTGGCGCGGGCGTATGCCGGTTGGTACGAGTCGGATCCCTTCGATATCGGTTCCACCACCACCGCCGCGCTTTCCGCCGCCGCCCAGGCGTTGCGCGCTGGAGAGGGCGTGGCGGATGCCGCCCGCCGGGCGGCCCGGCGTTCGAGCCAGGCCAATGGCGCACTGATGCGCGTCAGTCCCCTGGGCATATTCGGCTGGCAAACGGCTCCGGAAGCACTGGCCACCTGGGCCCGGTGCGATGCGGCTCTTACACATCCGCATCCCATCTGTCAGGATGCGAGCGCCGTGCTTGTCGTGACCCTCGCGCATGCGGTTGCTTCCGGCTCCGGCGCGCAGGACGTGTGGTCTTATGGCTTTCAATGGGCCCGCGGCGCCGGCCTTCATCCCGATGTGGTGGATGCGCTGGAAAAATCGGGTACAGCCGGTCCTGCCGATTTCCTGAGCAACCAAGGCTGGGTGCTTGTGGCCTTGCGGAATGCGTTTCATCGGCTTCGCCGCGCGGAAAGCCTGGAGGAGGGTGTTGTTTCTACGGTTGCGCAAGGAGGTGACACCGATACGAATGCGGCCATTGCGGGAGCGCTCTTGGGCGCTGTGCACGGCAGGAACGCCGTCCCGGCGCAGTGGGAGGAGAAAATTGTGTCCTGCCGTCCCGAGGCCGGGAAGGCCGGTGTCCGGCATCCACGTCCGCCGGCGTTGTGGCCGGCGGATGCGCTTTGTCTGGCCGAACATCTTTTGGCGGCTGGCGCTGCCTGACCGCCTCCGTCGCATGAATTATTCAGGAC
>JACQHI010000351.1 GCA_016199105.1 Lentisphaerota bacterium
CCCTGGATGCTGAGTTTCGAGGACACGTTCCAGCGCGCCACGCTTGGCCCGGACTGGCGGGTTCTCGACGGGGAATGGAGGCTCGATAACGGCTCGCTGGTCGGCCATGGCAGTCTGCTGTGTCTGCGCCGGTTTCGCGGATATCACCGCGTGGAGATCGAGGCCGTTGCCCTGACGGACACGCCCTGCGACCTCTCCGTGTTTCTACAGGCCAACGAGGAGGGCTGGAAGAGCGGCGTGTTTTTCGGGTTCGGGTCCGACATGAACACGGGCTCCAAACTCCTGCTCCGAGGGAAGGAAACAGTGCGCTCGGATGCCCGCATCGTCCCGGGTCGAACGCATCGGATTCTGTGCGAGTGCGAGGGGTCGGACCTGCGGCACGTGGTGGACGGCGCCGAGATTCTGCGCTTTTCCAACACCCCGGAATTCGTGCAGGCCGCCCGCGCCGAGGCCCTGCGAGGAAAGCAATGCGAACGCACGCTCGTGCAGGTGTCCCTGTCGGCGGCGGATTCGTATTACGCGGATATTTTCCGCGTGGTCGGCGGCCGCGATCACGCCAAGTTCATGCACAGCCATTTCGGCGCGATGACGACCAGGGGGCTGAATCTCAAGCCGGCGGCGGATTATGGCCATGGCACGATCATGAGGGATTTCAAGAGCGACCCGGCGGCGGCGCCCGGCTGGAGCGCCGACTGGACCGTCGAGGACCGCTATCGCATTTTGCGGGAGCCCCGCGACATCCATCTGAGGTTCACCGATTTCACCACCGGCGCGGAGGCGGCCACCTGCGAAGGCTGGGTGGTGGGCGGCCATTTCAACACGCGGCAGGAGACCTGGATTCCCCGGCTCATGGTGCGGCGTCAGGCGCGGGAGGGGGTTCTGGCCTCGACCTTTGTCGGCGTGATGGAACCGTACGAAAAGACGTCCGGCATCGCCTCCATCCGGCGTCTGCCGTTGACGACGCCCGACGGGCGGCCCTATGGCGACGCGCACGTGGCGCTGGAGGTGCGGCTGGCGGACGGGCGAAGCGATCTGATCCTCGCCGCGGACGCGGATAACCCCCGGAACGAGCGGCCGGCGCCGGCCGAGGATGGCGGGCTTGTCCAGCCGGACTGGGGCGTGCGCACGGACGCCGAGCTGTGCGTGGTTCGGAAGAACGCCGCCGGCGCCATTGTGCATGTCGCGCTGGGGCAGGGCCGCACGCTCCAGGCCGGCGCGGTCAAGATCGAATTGAAGGAGAAGACGGAGTTCGTGGAACGCGCGTTGTGAGGCGGAAATCTGCTAAAAAATCGGTCAGCCACAGTAGCAGCAACCAAACATAGATAACCACGGATTACACGGATATCACGGATAGTTCCGAAAAGCATCGTTTTAGTTTGAATCTGTGAGTATCCGCCAGTTACCGTATGGTGCGATGGAGTAGGTCGGCCATTCTTGGCTGACCCGATCTTGGATCTTGGCTTCCATCCTACGGCAACTGAGTGGTCCATGCTAACGGTCTTGCTTTCCAAGGGACGGGTCTTGTAATCTTCCGGTGACGTCGGGAAGAGAGCCGGAGTGTGTGGCCTGACCGAGAGGGAGGCGTTTGATGAAGCCGGGGGTGTCGGAATATCCGGGCGTCGACTTGTTTGAGGCATATTATTCTTTGGTCGGTCCCGGACGGGATGATATTTTTGAGGCATAAGAACTGTTGTTGGGTCACGAGAATATGAAATGCCGAATCGTCAGAATTGATGATGGATCAAGCATCGACAAGCGTGTGCCGCCCCCATTCCGGCAACAGGTGCAGTCCAGGAAGTGGGAGTCTCGACCGGTCACGTTGCTCCTCTTCCCTCATGATAGAAGGGATGTGGTCCACTCTCGGCACGTTGCGGACGCCTTGACCAGAATCGAGGGCGAATCCAGCAGGGTCGTGGCACTTGGCGGCTGTTTTACGAGTGAATCGCAACACATACTTGCCGATGTTGGCGCAGAAATGTTTACGCTCAGTGACTTCGTGTGGTCAGATGAGAGCCACGAACGAATCAAGGTGCCATTTCAGAGACGGACCGATAGGCCGAAACAGAAGGAGACCCAACATGCCAGTGCAACCTAGCTCGCGTCCCGCTCGCAGGTTTCTGGCAACGTTAGCCACGACCGGTGGAGTTCCTCTCCAGAAATGATGGTCTTGCCTTCAGGCGAGGGGACAGCCGGTGAATAACCGGCTCTACGGGTTTGTATGGATTGGGCGGGAGCTTGGCGGTGTTTGCGCCAGGGACGGCGCACGCTCCATCCGGAACCGCGTGCAACGCCGCCAGCCGGCGGATAGCACTGCGCAGGCGACATCGAACATGCACAATTGCAACGGCTCAAGAATGGCAAAATCAATGACAACAGAATCATTGAAAATGGAGAAGCGAAAGCCGGTCGAAATGATTTTGTCGTCAATGATTCTGTCGCACGCCCCATAGGACTTACGCAAAATCGATTCTTCGAACTTTCGTGCGTGCCCGCCGGTCTTCCCCCGCGCCAAGACGGCGGGCAGATCCCGCGCGAGCGTGACGTACCCGCCCTACAGGAGCGGGGGATCGGACGAAAGCGGCTCGGCGCAGCCTCGCCCTCCACCCTTCGTGTTTTTGTAGCACTTTCGCGTAGTTCGCGCATTTCGTAGTTAACAATGATTTCAGATCATTCCGTGGCTTCCGTTTTCCTCAACCCCTTGAAAAAATCCTGGAGGAGCGCCCGGCATTCCTCCTCCAGAACGCCGCCGGTCACGTCGGCGATTTTCAGGGTTCCGCCCTGCCGCGGATCGGCGGCGCCGAACACCACGCGGGGAATGCGGGCCAGGGCGATGGCGCCGGCGCACATGGGGCAGGGCTCCTTGGTGACATACAGGACGGTGTCCGTGAGGCGCCAGTCGCCGAGGGCGCCCGCGGCCTGGGTGATGGCGATCATTTCCGCGTGCGCCGTGGGATCATGCAGCAGTTCAACCTGATTGTGGGCCTTGCCGAGGATGGTGCGCCCCTGGACGATGATGGCGCCGATGGGGACATCGCCGTTTTCCTCCGCGGTCCGGGCTTCCCGGATGGCCAGGCGCATGAAATGTTCGTCCTGTTCGGAATGGGGCATGGTGAATTTTGCCTATTACCGCAAAATTCGGTTGGATTTGCCCAAAGTGGTGCAGGCGTCCCGCCTGCTTGTTAAGAAAACAGGCTGGAAGCCTGTTCCACACTCCCGCCTGCAGCGCTGTGCGAAGCGCTTCGCGCAGCACTGCGGGCAGGTGAAATCCAACCAAATGGCGCGCCAATCAGGCGCGAAATTCACTATATACAAATTCGCGTGGGTTTATACAATACGGTTTGTTTGGGGAAAGCGCCAGGCCGAGTGCCTGTGCAAATCGCAGGATGAAGATCAGCGGTCCCGCAGGTCCCGCTGTACCGGGGAAATGCGCCAAAAGTACAGCAGGGGCTGTGAACCTGCTGTTTTGGGCGCGCCGCCGGCGCTCCAGACAGGAAGGAAGCCATGGCCGACAAGAAGCATTTGAAAAATTCGTATGATCTCATCCTGGAACGGCTGGCGGCGCGGGGCGAGTCCGTCAAGGCCATGACCCCGGAGCAGAAAAAGGCGATCTCGGAAATCGAGTCCACCGCGAAAGCCAAGGTGGCCGAGCTCGAAATCATGATGAAACAGAAGATGGCGGAAGCCGGGGGCGATCCCGAGAAAATCCAGCCCATCCGGGAATTGCTGTCGGTCGAAACGGCCAAGGTCCGGGAAAAGGCGGAGGCGGAAAAGGAACGGATACGAAAGGGGACAACATGATGGAACCTGTCAATCTGGCGATTATGGGCCTGGGCGCTCCCGAACTTGTCGTTATCGTGCTGGTGATCCTGTTGTTGTTCGGCGCGAAGCGCCTGCCCGAACTGGCCCGGTCGCTGGGCCGCAGCCTTTCCGAATTCAAGAAGGGACGGGAAGACAGCGCCAAGCCGGAACCGGAAAATCCGGAGAAGTCAGACAAGCCGGAGAAGAAAGAGTAGTTACAGAATGGCACTGGCTTAAGCTCGCGGCGGTCGAGGCCGCCCGCCCTCCAATGCGGGACTACAGGCTTTCTTGTGGACGTGAGTCCCGCCACGAGAGTCACGTTGCACGTGCCAACGTGGTCACGTGAGTGGCGTTGCCATCCGTCAGCCGACGGATGGCTCACGCCAACGTCCCTCACGGGAGGGCGGCTGGCCTCAGCCGTCGTCTGGCGTCGTAACATCGCCCCATGAAAACCGTTGGATCCGTTGCGATATTGTGTGTTTTCGCGAGTCTGGTTTATGGGCAGACTCAGCCGCCGCCTGCCCCATTGTCCACATCCTTGAGCGACGAGCAGTTTTTGGCCGTCAACCGAGTCCTCGATGACGCCGAGCGGGCCCTTCAGCGCGATCGGGCGGACACCGCCGTTCGATTGTATCGGGAGGCGGAGGATTATCTTCTGAGCCGACGGGCTTCCGGCGGCGAGTGGAACAACCTTCTTTTTCACTACCAACGCTATTGCACCTATCGCCTGGACAGCCTCCGTCTGCGCGCGGAATTGAGCGGGAAGGCTTCGCCTTCCGTGGCGGCCTGGCTCTCGGCGATGGATCGCGCGGAGAAGCGCGCGAAGAAGGCGGAATCGGAAACCGGCGCGCGCATGGATCGGGATATCTGCCTGCAATTGGGAAAGGCGCTGATGTCGGCCGACGCGCTCTGCGATGCCGAGCTGTGGACCGAGGCCGTGGCGTATTACGGGAAGATACTGGATTATCTCCAGGCCTTCGGAACCGGCGAGGGGGAGTGGGGAGCGGCGGCGCATCATCTGGGGGTTTATGCCTGTTACCGCATGGAGATCATCCGCCTGAAACAGGCGCCCCGGGCGACGGTCGCGACGGCCCGTCGTGAGCCGGTGGAAGGCCGATCGGGCTTTATGGACGGGATGCTGGCCGATCGTCTCGCGCTGGGCACCCGGCTCACGGTTTTCACACTTCAGACGGACAACAAGAAATACTTCATGGGCTTCATTGACGTGCTCGAAGAGGAACAGGATTTGTGGCCGACCAAGGTGTTTGCGCAGTGGTTATTCACTCCTTATGTCGGCTTGGAGCTGACGTGGGACCAGGTGGCGGCCAAGCTTTGGAACAGCGAAGATATTCCTCATGACGACGGCATGCTCAGCTTGCGGGGTCCGATAGTGACGCTTTTCGGCCAGTATCCGAACGAAACGATCTTTACGCCGTATGCCGGCGTGGGGGCCGGCTGGTTCCTGGCGGATTTCGACCCCAATCCGATCTGGCATAATGGATTCGGATATGAAATGACCTGGGATCAGGCGGTGGCCGATTACGAGGCCTGGCGGGCGGCCGGTTCTCCGGAATGGCCCAACAACGGCTATCAGCGGATACTCGAGCCGGAGGACACCTACGGGCTGGTGCTGACGGCCGGCAGTTCGATCGGGATCAATCGGCGCTGGGCGGCCGATCTTTATCTGCGCTATATGTGGGCGGACGTGGATGCCCATTACACCCGCCGCGTGTTTGGCGAGGTGATTGACGACCGGGGGACATTCACGTTTCCCCTGAGCAATTTCGCCGCCGGCCTGGGCGTCAAATACTTGTTCTAATTCGACGGTTCACGTCAGTTCGCCCCATGAAAACCATCGGGTTTATTGCGGCATTATGTCTGTTCGCGGGTCTGGCTGATGGGCAATCC
>JACQHI010000354.1 GCA_016199105.1 Lentisphaerota bacterium
GAAGACTGCGTGGTGCGGAAGACCGTGTAGGCCATGACAGGCTTGAGCTTCAAAGGAATCGGTCGGCGCCTCGGCTTGGCGGGGATCTCTCTTGCCGGATCGCTCCTTGCCGCCGAAGCGCTCGTTCGGCTGTTCTTTCCCGTTCATGTGTGGCAAGTCCCCGACGCTTCACGCGACTGGCAGGCGGATGCCCGGCTGGGGTGGACGCAGAAACCCAATTACGTGTCGGTGGGCAAACGGCCCACCGGAGCCGTTGTCCGTTTCGAAACCAACGGCGATGGCGTTCAGCCGGCCACGGCCCAACCGGCGCGGACGGCGGGACAAACGCGGATCATGATATTCGGAGACAGCACGGTCGTCGGCCGCTCGGTCCCGGAAGACCAGCGGCTGCATAGCCGGCTCCGGACCCTGTTGGGCGCGGCCGGCCACCCGGCGGAGGTCATCAATGCGGGCGTCGAGGGCTATTCGACGGACCAATCCCTGATCCGTATGGAAATCCTGTTGCCGCGCTACCGGCCGGATGTGGTCATCCATTGCGTTTGCGGAAACGATTTCTGGGGCAACGTGCGCGGCACGAATTCGGGCCTGAGCAAACCCCGCTATGTGCTGACGGACAACGGAAGTCTGCGCGAGCAGGCGCCGGCGCCGAACGCGAAGCTTGCCACGGCCACGAAATGGCCCATCGCCTGGATCCATCGTTCCGCCCTGTACGGCCTTGCCTGGCCCACGCTCACCGTCTGGCGGGCCCGATACGGGACGGTGCAGGACCGGATGCTCCTGGGCCTGACGGACGCGATATACGTCGATTCTCAGACCCTGGAAAGCATCGACTGGAACCTTTTTCAAACGCTGCTGCGGCGCATGCGATCGGTCTGTGACGCGCGCGGCGCGCGCTTCTTGTTTTATGCGACGCCCGATCTTCCCGAAGTATGGAATCCCTGGATAGAGAAGCGGGAAAAGACGCTCCGATTGGGCCCTGGACAGTATGACCGGTACGCGCTCGAAAAACGCCTCCAACAGATATCGGACCGTGACAAACTGGACTTTGTGCCCATGATCGGCGTCTTCTTAAAGCAGCAGGACCGCGGCCCCTTTCACCTGCTTCCCGCGGATCGCCATTGTAATGACGCCGGCTACCGGCTCACCGCCGAAGCGCTCGCCCAAGCGGTTGGCGACGAGTTGAACAACCGGACAAGGGCCTCTCCGTGAGCGGCGGCCGTTCCAGTTCCTCTCGTCACGTGCGGAACTCCGCCTACGTCATGGCGGCCCGGGGCGCCGAACTGGTGACGGGCGTTTTCACCGTTGGGTTGGCCACCCGCTATCTCGGTCCCGACACGTTCGGGAATTACGCGTTCATCGGAACCACGACCGCTGTGCTCTCTCCGCTCATCGCGCTGGGGTGCGCGCGAATCCTGGTGCGGGACCTGGCCGTGGATGGAAGCCGGACCGGTTCGCTCGTCGTGTCGGCCCTGTGGCTTCACCTGGCCCTTTCGTTCGTGGCCCTGGCCGCGACCCTGGCCGTTGTGTTCGGCGTCGGCCTCCGCTCGCCGCTCGCGCTCGCGGCGGCGGCGGTCGCGGTGGCGGCTCAAACCATCATGGTCCTCCGGCAGTCCCTGTCGGCAGTGCCCCTGGCCCGTGAAGCGATGGTGTACGAGGCCTGGCAGGTCGTCGCGGGCAGGCTGGCGCTGGTTGCCCTGTTCGTCGCGGTCGTTGCCGCCAGGCTTTCCTATCTTCATTTCTTCACGGCAACGGTGGTGGCGGGCGCCGTTTCCCTGGTCATGGCCGGGGTCATTTCCGCCCGGCTCACGTCGTTGCAATGGGGACTGCGGGCGTCCGAAATGGCCTACCTGGCCAGGGAATCGGCGCCCGTGGCGTTATACAATTTCCTCGGCCAGATGCCCATGTACGTGAACGTATTTCTGCTCCAATGGCTGGGCAGCGCGGAGGCCGTCGCTTACTTCCAAGCGCCGCAGAGGGTGTTCGGGCCCGTGATGATCCTGCCGATGTCGCTGGTGCTCGCCTTCAGCCCCGCCATCGCGCGGCTCGGCGCTGACCTGTCGCGACGGGATGAGCTTCGCCGGCACTATGCCACGGCGCTGCGCTGGATGTTCGTGCTGGTTCTCCCGGCGTGCGTCGCCGCCGGCGTGTATGCGCCGGAACTCACGTCGCTCCTGTTTGGCCGGCGGTTTCTTCCGTCGTCCGTCGTCTTCGGTATTCTGTGCTGGGGGATCCTTCCGTTCTCGTTGAACGCCCTGGTCAACACGCTCCTGACGGCGATGGGAAAGCAGGGAGTTGTGGCGTGGGCCCATGTGGCCGCGCTGGGGATCAGCCTGGCGGCGGGTCTGGCGCTGGCGGTGCCCTACGGACACGATGGCGCCGGCCTGGCCTTCCTCATCGGCGTGACGGCGCTGTACCTGATCAATCACACGATCCTGGCGCGGTATGTCCAGGGGCTTCCCTTGTGGTCTACCCTGTGGCGCCCTGCCCTGGCGGCGGGCCTGTTGTCGGCGGCGCTGATTCCGGCGAAAGCGCATCTGGCGTTTCCGTGGGTGGCGCTTCTCGGGCTCTGCCTCTATGGTTGCCTGGCCCTCATTTTCAAGGCCGTGACCCCGCGGGAACTGCGCGGTCTGGCCCGTCTGGTCAAGGGCAAGTGATGCAAGTCCATGAGTCAGGGCGGAAGGATGTAATGGCCGCAAAAGAACACAAAGCGGGTTACCCGCAACCCAATAAAATCAACTATGAATTATCGACAAGATCATTCACAACAGAATCATTTGTTCAGCGTTATGAGCGTATGGCTTGGCGGTCGAGATTGATCCAGTAGCTTCTTATTAATGATTCTGATGTAAATGATTATGACATAAAAATCTTCGCCAAAAACAGTGAGGCTCGTACAAAACTCCCAGACAAGACGGCCACGACGGCGCGTGGCCCTCCAATAATACCGGTTTTTTTCGCTGGAGGGACGCGCGCCGTCGCGTCCGTGGGTTTTTGCAAGAGCCTCATAGTGAGATTCTTATTGGCGTTCATTGGCGTCCATTCGCGGTTCCTTTTTAAACAACTTGTTTGTTATCGCAGTTTCTCATGTATCAGGCATTAAAAACGTGTCTATGGGCGGCGCCCTTTGTGGCGCTGTCGCTGTTATTTCAGATTCTTCCGTTTAACAACATGTTGCTGGGCGTTTATAAATGGCATCTGACACAACCGGAGACCGTGCAGGGCGGGATGGAGTTGATAGGCGTGTATGTGCTGTGTTGTGCGTCGTTGGTATGGATTAGAAACAACACCGTGGTAGTTCTGATTATCGTCGGGCTTACGGGGCTGTATTTGCAACTGCATCACGTGTTGGTGTCCGCCGTGTGTGCGGTGCTGTATGTCGAGATTCTGGCGGCCTTCGGCGCCCGCGTGTCGAGGGTCATGCGGCTGGAGCCGCAAGGCGAGCC
>JACQHI010000402.1 GCA_016199105.1 Lentisphaerota bacterium
GCCAGGGCAAGACCCAGGGCATCCCCATTCTCGTGCTGTCCTCGACGAGCGGGGAAAAGGACGGTTTTTTCTCGAAGCAGAGCGTTCACGACGGAAAGGCCGGATATACGCCCATGGTGGCCGTCGCCAAGGAAATGTGCGCCGACAAGAGCCGGTACGATGCCGCCGGCGAGAAGGGACTGATGACATGGTTGAAATTCTTTATGCGGACATAGTGCAACCATGAAAGCAAAGGACAACGATTCCGCGGCATCCGCCGCCGTGTTCGTCATCCATGAGCACCAGGCCCGCACGCACCATTTCGATTTCCGCCTCGAAAAGGACGGCGTGCTCAAGAGCTGGGCGGTCCCCAAGGGCTTGCCGGAGTCGCCCGGCACCAAGCGGCTGGCCGTGCAGGTGGAGGATCATGCACTCGAATATGGCAAATTTGAGGGCGCCATTCCCGAGGGCGAATACGGCGCCGGCGAGGTGAAGATCTGGGACCAGGGAACCTACCAAGCCAGGGAGTGGACGGATGATCGGATCGCCGTTAACTTGCAGGGAAAACGCATTCAGGGCACCTATCAACTGATCCGTTTCCGGAAGGCGGGCGAGAACAACTGGCTGATTTTCAAAAAGCCAGGCTGACGCATCAGATTCAATGCCTGCTGGCGCGTCGGCCAAGGAAGGAATCATAGCCGCAAAGAGGCACAAGATGCGCAAAAAGGAGTAAGAACGAAAGACTTGGTGTTTGCGTTGTGCGACAGGATTCGGAAAACGAGCCTGGAGATCAAGAAATAAACTTTTCCCCCACCATAATAATCAGGCAGGCTTGCGCTTCTTGCGCCTCTTTGCGGCTATTCTCTTTTCTGGTATTGAGTTCAGCGCACGAATTCGGGATAACTCTGAGCTGTGAACTGAACAATCTGATATCGTTGGCTTCAGTTGCGGCTGTGCCGCATTAGGGATCGTTTCCATGCAATCGGAATCGTCTTCGGATAATGACATCACCCGGTTTCCCGTGCCCATCCGGAAGCTGTTCACGGCCATTGACGGCTATATGGACCTGGAAATGTGGGACACGGCCGAAACGGAATGGGCGGCGCTCCCCGCCGAATACCGCGCGTCGCCGCTCGGCCTGATGCTCGGGTTCCGGCTGGCGGCCGGCCGGAAGCGATGGCCGGAGGCCATGGAGTTCGCCCGGCGTCTCCACAACCATGCCCCGGACACGGAGGATGCCTGGATTCGGCTCGCCTATGCCACGCGCCGGGCCGTCAACATCGAATCCGCCCGGACCATTCTCCTCGACGCCCAAACCCGGTTTCCCCAGGCATCCATCATCTGGTACAATCTGGCCTGCTATGAATGCCAGTTGGGACGGCTGGACCAGGCGGAGGATTACCTGGCCAAAGCGTGCGCGCTCGACCGGAAATGTCTCGAGCTCGCCCTGACGGATGAGGATCTATCCCCCCTGTGGACCAAACTGAAAAAAGACGAGTGAACGCGCCGCCCCTCCGCCCCGCCCCCGCCGGGAACGGCCTCCATGGCCGGCGAACCGGAGGAGATCTCGGGCGTCGTTGACCACATCGTCTACCGTTCCGAGGAGACCGGTTACACCGTCTGCGTTCTCAAGACGAAGGCCCAGTCCGACGGCATCACGATCGTCGGCAATTGCGCCGCCATCTGGGACGGCGAAACCCTGAAGGCCACCGGGCAATGGACCCGCCACAAGGAACATGGGCGCCAGTTCCAGGCCGATAAAATGGTGTGCGTCGAGCCCTCCTCCGAAGAGGGCATCCGAAAATTCCTGGCCAGCGGGCTCATCAAAGGCATCGGCGAAGTCCTGGCCGGCCGGCTGGTCGCCAAATTCGGAACGGACACGCTGCGCATCATTGACCAGGAATCGGCCCTCCTGCTCTCCGTGGACGGCATTGGCAGGATGCGGAAGGACCAGATCAAGACGGCTTGGAATGAACAAAAGGCCATTCGCGACATCATGCTGTTTCTGCACCAGAACGGGGCCAGCACCTCCCAGGCATTCCGGATTTACCGCCAATACGGGGACGACTCCATCGCCCTGATCAAGGCGAACCCCTACCGGCTCTGCTACGACATTTGGGGCATCGGCTTCAAAACCGCCGATCGAATCGCCATGACCCTCGGGGTGCCGGCCCAGTCGTTGATCCGCGCAAGGGCCGGCCTGGTGCATGTGCTCCAGACCCTGACCGATCAAGGCGATTGCTACTGTCCCCGCGACGAACTGATTTCCGAAGCCGCCGCGCTCCTGGGTATTCCGGAGGAGATCATCCGGGAGGCGCTCGTCCTTGAAATCGGCCAGTCCATCATCGACGAAGACAGCCATCTTTATCCCGCGTCGCTTCATCAGGCCGAAGCGGGGGTGGCCTCGCACCTGCGTCGAATCCGGCAGCAGGCGCCGGCCTTCGCCCCCATCGTCACGGACCGGGCCATCGCCTGGGCGGCGAGCCGGATGCAGCTCGAGTTTTCACCGGGGCAAGCCCAGGCGCTGGGCATGGCGCTGTCCGAAAAAGTGTCCATCATCACCGGAGGCCCCGGCGTGGGCAAGACCACCATCATCCGCGGACTCGTGGATATTTTCAAGGCGCGCCGACTGAAGGTGCTCCTGGCCGCCCCCACCGGCCGCGCCGCCAAACGGCTCGAGGAATCCACGCGCCACGAGGCCATGACCCTCCATCGCCTCCTGCGCTACCTGCCCGGCACGCGGGCATTCGAGCACGGTTCGGACAAGCCGCTGGACGCGGACATCGTCATCCTGGACGAAGTGTCCATGATCGACATCGTGCTCATGAATGCCTTCCTGCGGGCGGTTCCCAACAAGGCCTGCCTGGTCCTCGTGGGCGATGCCGACCAGCTTCCCAGCGTCGGCCCCGGCAACGTGCTGCGCGACATGATCAACTCCAGCGTCATTCCCGTGACCCGGCTCGACACCATTTTCCGGCAAAAGGAGCGCAGTTGGATTGTCCACAACGCGCACCGGGTCAATACCGGCGAATTCCTCGAACTCCCGGAGGAAGGCGGCGACTTGTCCGACTTCTATTTCATCGAGGCCGACGATCCGGACACCGTCATCCAGCGGTTGGTCCCCCTGGTGACGGAGCGCATTCCGCTCCGGTTCGGACTCAATCCCAGGACGGACATTCAGGTTCTGACCCCCATGCGCCGCTTCCAGCTCGGCGCCGAAAATCTGAATCTGGTGCTCCAGGCCGCCCTCAACCCCCGGGGCGACGCCATGACCTGGTCCGGTCGCACGTTCCGGACGGGCGATCGCGTGATGCAATTGCGCAACAACTACGACAAGGTCGTCTTCAACGGGGACATCGGCTTCGTCCGTTCCGTGGATGCCGTCAACCAGGCGCTCCGCGTGGACTTCGACGGCACGCCCGTGGATTACGACCGGGCCGAACTCGACGAACTGAGCCTGGCCTATGCCAGCTCCATTCACAAGGCCCAGGGGAATGAACATCCCGCCGTCGTCATCGTGATGA
>JACQHI010000362.1 GCA_016199105.1 Lentisphaerota bacterium
GGCCGAGGCGACCAACGCAGTGGCGGTGGCCGGTCCTTTATCCGCTTTGGAAACCAACGTGGCGCCGATCGAGGCGGCCTTCAAGGCGGTGCGGCCGGCCGCCGTTTTCAGCCTGGACAAGGCGCCGACTCCGCTTTGCCGGAGCCTGGCCTCCGCCCTCATCGCGATCCGCGACAGGAAGCCGGACGATTATCTGAAGGCGGCCCGCGAGTTGTATGCGCAGGTCAAGGCCGCGGACACGGCCAAAACGCCGTTCGGGCATGCGATTTTGAAATTCATCCTGGCCAACCGCCCGCAGGCCTTCGACACCTTCGATTTCCAACTGGAGGTCATGTCCAATCAGGTGGCGGTGCTGAACCCCGCCGTCGCCACGGGAACGATCTCCATCGCCTACGCGCAGTTGTGCCAGGGGCGCGCCGGCTGGCCGTCGGCCGCCGCCAAACCCGAGGCCGAGAGCGTGAAAAAGCTCAACGCCCTGTTCGAGAAGAAGCTGCTGGAGCAGGTCAAAGCCGGATCCTTCTGGCCGCCGTTGATGACCTGGTTCCGCGCCACGCGCGCGGGCGCCGGCTGGCAGAACGATGAAGCCGGACTGGAGCTGACGATCCAGATGGTCCAGCAAAAGACGCTCACGGCGGTGAATTACCGGCTGGACGGCTGGACGGCGGCCGCCACGTATATGTGGCTGATCCGGAACGAATTTCCCAAGCTGAACGAGCGTTTCGCCTTCGCCTCGTATTTTGACGATCTTTACGTCGAGGAATGCACGCGATCCAACCGGCTGGATCTGGCCTACTGGAATTATGGGGGCGACACGCAGGGCAAGATCATCGCCCTGGCCACCCGCCAGCTTCAGACCAACACGGTTCTGAACTGTTCCTATAAGACGTTCAACGCGAATCATCCGCTCTGGCTGTGGCACAGCCGTTGTCTCCGGTCGGAGTTCGCCTGGAGGAAGGACCACCGCGTGGACGAGGCGGAACGGACCAAACTCATCGCGATGATGACCAACGCCTTCGGAACCACCCGCTTCGACGAGTTCGCCCTGGGCGACATTGACGGTTTTGCCGGCGAGGACATGACCGTTCCCGAGGGACGCAAACGCTATTTCGACAGTCTTTCCCTGTATATGGCCCGGTCGCGCCGGCTCCCGGACCGCGTGCAGCTTCCCGGCCTTGGGGCGCTGGCCAAGGCGCCGGGCCTGACCGAGGCGGAGTTGGGGTGCCTGGCTTCCGTGTTTCCGGACCACACGCCGTTCGTCTGGTCGGCCGGTCGTTCCTACGAAAACCTGGCGCCGATTCTGGCGACGAACAGCCTGGCGAAACATCGCGTGGGCGACCTGTTGCGGGCCGCGCCCTTTTTCTGGAAGATGAGCAAAGACATGAACAGCGTGCCGCTGAGCCGGAAACTCGGGGAGCTTGGGGGCGAACTCTACGCCGGGGGATATCCCGATGCCGCCGCGGTGTTCTGCTCCATCGGCATGGACCTGCTCGGCAAGTCGATTCAAGACGACGTGCGCATCGCCCTCATGCAATGGCGCTTGAAGGCCATGGCCGATATCGGGGGCATCATCCCGGTGGATCGCGCCGATCCCCGTTTCCCGCTCTTCGCGGCGCAGGCCGCGTATCTGGTCGGCAATTTTCAGAACGCCTGGGAGTTGTATCAATCCAACCCGAACAAGGTCCTGGACATGCTGAAGGACCTCGATCCGCAGTTCAGCCTCTGGCTGGTCTCGAAGAACACGGAAATGGACGATTTCAAAAAAGCCGAGGATCTGGCCCGCGGCCTCATGCAATGGCTCGATTCCCTGAGCGAAGGCGTGGACAAGGACATGAAGGCGCGGCTGACGGTCGTGTATGCCGATATCGCCATCGCGCGCCAGGAGTATCCGCGGGCGAGGGCGCTGCTGGAAAAAGTCATTGCCACCAAGGAGTTCGAGGGCACCATGGCCCGGAACGATGCCGAGCTCCGGATTGCCGACATCGATCGCCGCACCAAAAATTACGACCTGGCCGTCTCGCGCCTGGAGCGGCTGATGCGGAAGATGGACCGCCGCCTGCAGACGGAGAGCGCCTACCAACTGGCCCTGATCAAATACGAACAGGAGGAATACGCCGAGTCGGCCAAGCTCCTGGACCAGGTGTTCGCCTGGGACCCGAACCACGCGGCCGCCCGCATCCTGCAGGGCAACGTGAATCTGAAAACGAAAAAATTCCAGAATGCCGCCGACCTCAAAAACATGGGCATCACCTCCAGTCAGAAAATCATCGTGCCGGGCAAACCGCTGCGGGTGTTTCTCGACGACCGGAATCTGGCCGTGGCGGGGAAGGCGCCCCATATCGAAGCCCGGGCGTGGGTGGAATCCGGAGACGAGGAACTGTTTTCCCTGCTGCCCTCGAGCGATAACCGGACCAAGTTCGAGGGACAACTCCCCACCGTTCTCGGACCGGTCAAGCGCGGGGACCATATCCTGCAGATCCTCGGCCATGACACCATTTGTTACGATTTTTCGGACAGTTTCAAAAAGGCGAATCATATCGCCAACACCCAGGCGCTGGTCGTGACGGTCGCCTCCGACGCGGGCCTGCAGGTCTCGTCCGGGAAGATCCTGTCCGAGGCGGAGGAGCAGAAACGGACGTTTGAAGTCATGATGGGGGGCGCGGGCTCGGAGAGCGTGCAGGCGAGCCGCGATCCGTCCGTGGTCCGGCCGGGGAATCCCGTGTATATCCAGGTGACGGACCTTGACCAATCGGTCACCGCCGAGAAGGATGCCGTTGCCGTCAAGGTGTCGAGTTTCAGCGGGGACAGCGTTCCGGCCTTCACGCTCCGGGAAACGGAGCCCTATTCGGGGGTGTTCGAGGGAGCGCTTCCCACGGCGCCGGCCGGGGCGATGGCCTTCGCGTCGGATACCGATGAGGGCTGTCAGCCGGTGTTTGCCATTGTCTCGCAGACGAACCTGCCGCCCTGGATGGGGCTCCAGAACAACGCGCGGCCCAGGACGTTTACCGTGGACCTCAACGATAATGTGTCCCTGGAAGCCATGCAGCTTGTCGCCGACGTGCCCGGCCGTTTGCTGAAGAATTTTTATGTCCAGGTGTCGTTCAATCGCATGGATTACACGACCATCGCCGCCTGGCCCACCGCCTGGCCGGTCTGGAACAGCGAGCCTGAGCTCGAGTGCGTCGCCTTTGACGGCAACGGCGCTCCACCCGCCTACTGGAAGGCGCTTCGGCAGTTTATCGAATCCGACAGCGTGGGCCGGCCGGTCTCCCGGGTGCGGGTGCCCATGAAAAAACTCCTGGCGACGAATTCCCAAAGCTGTGTGGTTCTGAATCCGGCCCACGTCGCCTTGGCGGGGGATCGTCCGTTTTATGTCGGTCGTTTCCGGGCGGTTTTTTATCAGCCGGTTCGCCAGGTTCGCACGTTCAAACTGGATGTGAAGAATCCGGCCGGTGGAACCTTCCTGTTTGTGGTGGATGGCGTGGAAAACGAGTCCAAGGAGTCCAAGGGAGGCGCGCTCAACACCTATGTCAAACGGGAATTCAGCAAGGGCGTGCATCGGCTCGAAGTCTTCATGTCCGGCGGCCGCGCCCTGGGCGGGCAATTCGAAATCCTGACGGATTCCGATAAGCCCCCCTACATGGCCCCGCTACCTGAGGCCCTGTTGAATCCCGGGGGCCAGCCGGAACTGGCCAAGGTCCTTCAGGTCGAATCCGGAACCGTCACGGCCAACAAGGCCGGCACGGAATTCGAGCTCCGGTTCGCCACCAATCTGCAGGCGCGCGTGATCCGGTTGTTGCTCGCCGATTTCGAGGGCAACGCGCCGGCCATCCGTAAAATCCATTTGAACGACACCCTGGGCCGGATGATCATCCCGACCACCAACGATCTGGTCGCGGTGGGCAAAAACGACATCCTGGACATTATTCCGGGCGACAAAGTCAGCATCGCCTATGCCGACCCGAAAGTCATTACCAACGACAAGAAGGTGCAATCGCGCACCATGACCGTCAATTTTCATGACGCCGAAATCATGGCCAGTGTCAATGCCTCCCCCGTGTCCATCCAGGAAGTGTACCGTTTCCTGCCCGGCGAGCGGATCAACGTGCTGGTGAAGGATCCGGATTGCGACGTGTCGGACAAATCCGACGTCGTCAAATTCGCGGCCCGGATTCCGGACGGCAAACCGGTGGAGTTCCGCGCCCTGGAGACGGAGGCCCATTCCGGAGTGTTTCTCGGCAGCGTGTTCACCACGACGGGGACGCCCCAGCGGGCGGATGAAATCCGGCTGGAGCCCGACGCCAATCTGAGCCTGTCTTTCGTGGATCGCGAAAACACCGACCCCGGCGTGCCGTTCCCCCGCAACGCCGAGCTGCAACCCGTGGTCCCCGGCGTGCCGGCGCTGCGTGTCTATGAGGTGCAATCGGTCCCGGTGAGCGAGGCGCGCTTGAAAGAATTGCCCCCGGATGCCGTCAAGGGGAAACAGGCCATGCAGATCAACAAAGCGGAATATGTGCCGCCCAACCGGGATCTGGCGGCCAACCGCCCGGAAAAAGAGGATTATACGAAGCCCACTCCGATCGTCAGCGACGGGCCGCTTCTCGTGGAATTGACCTATCCGTCCCAGGCGCGTTTTAAGGGAAGCACGGCCGAGCTCTACGTCCAGACCTTGTCGGGCCGGAAAATGGCGGGCCTGGATACCGGGAGTGTCTTTTCCCTGGCGGTTCCCGGAACCGTGAAGGTGCAGGCGCAACTCGAGGATATCGGCAACGTTTCGCCTCCGCCCGGGTATCTCTCCGTCCATGTGCGGGGCGATCCGTATGCGGCGAATCCGGTGACCGTGGGGCGCTTCTCCACGGAGGTGAAAAAGGAATTCGGCCGGCCGGAGACCGGCGGGAACCTGGGTCCCAAGTCCGACATGAAAGCCGACAGCGACGTCTTGAAAGTGCTGGGCAACGACGAGATTTTTGTCGGCTTCCCTTATGGCGACGCGACGGGCGTGACCAACTGGGTGGTGCAGCGCGTGCTCATGACTGGCGACGCCTTTTTCGATGTCATGGACCGCCACTACCGGGCGTTGGTGGACCGCATCTACGTGGGGGATTCCCTGTATTTCCGGTTCAACCAGAAAACCCGGGACAGTTCCGACGAGAAGGATGCCGTTCCGATCACGATCGCGACCGGCTCGGGTTTCTCCACCAACCTCATGCTTGTGGAAACCTTCGAGCATTCGGGCAGTTTCAAGGGCCTGGTCAAAACCGTCTATGCCCTGGATGCCGGTTCGCGGGCGGAAGCCGGCGTGGTGCCCGTGGACTATGGGGATACGGTGACGGTGACCTGCGCCCTGTCGGCGGGCCAGGAACCGCTTCGGCGCGACGTGGCCGTGCATCGGGGCGCCGATGGCGATATCATGCCTTTCTCGAAGCGTTTCCGGGACGCGGAGATCGCCGTCCAGACGCAGTTTGCCGTCGCCGAAGCCTATTTCGAGCTGGCCAAAAAGCACCGGGCGCTGGAGCAGGCGGACCTGGCATTGAGCGAGATCGCCCAGGGCCGGAAAATTCTCGAAGAGGCCATTCATGATTATCCTGAAACCGAGAACCGGGTGCATGCCGATTATCTGCTCGCGGATCTGGCCCTGGAATTCGCCAACAATGCCGCCGATGCGCAGGTCAAAAAAGACAAATACCTCGAATCCATCCGGCTGTTCTCCGAACTGCTGGCGCAGTATCCCAACAGCATGTTTGCGCCGAAGGCGCAGTACAAAAAGGCGCTGACTTTCGAAATGATGGGCGAAATGGACAATGCCTGCGAGGAATACGTCAAATTATCCTACACGTATCCGGACAGCGATCTCATCGCGGAAACCATTGTCCGGATCGGCAATTATTTCGCCGCCAAGGCCAAGGAGTATGCCGGCCAGGCCGCCGCCGCGACGGACAAGGCGCAGAAAGCCCGGGTGGAGGCGGAGGCCAAGGGCATGTTCCGGACGGCCGCCGAAGTGTTCAGCCGGCTGGGGCCGCGGTTCCCCTCCCATCAGTTGGCGGCCAAGACGATGGTCATTGCCGGCCAGTGCTACATGCAGGCCGGCGATCTCGACAAGGCCGCCGAGAAGCTGGAGGAGGCCATCAAGAAAATCGACAGCGACAACGACCTCCGGGCCGAGGCCATGTACTGGCGCTCCGACTGCCTGATGCAGATGAAGCGTTTTGAGGACGCCTATCACCAGTTCAAGACGCTGACCTGGGATTATCCCTCCTCGAAATGGGCGAAGTTCGCCCGCGGCCGCCTGGCTCAACCCGAGCTGGAGTCGTTCGCCGCCAAGGAGTGACGCGGGAACACATCATGTGGACGTGGTACGATAAAACAGTCTCCCAGGATCACGAGCGCCGACTGGAATCCGAGCTCCAGCAGTGGCGCCGCACCGCCGAGCTGCTCCAGACGCGCATCCGCGGGCTGGAGGAGGAGAACGGCCGGTTGGCCGGCCTGCTCCTCGAACGCGGCGTAAACGTGCATGCCGCGTCCACGACGGTGCTGGAATTGCCCCCGCCGCCCGCCCAGCCCCTGGCCGCGGACGACGACAGTTTCCATTCCATGCGTCCGGATGAACTCGGGTTGCTCCGGGAGGCTCTGGGCGGAACCGACGGCGTGTTTGCGCTGGTGTTGTCGGACACGCGGGCGGATACCGGCGGCTGGTTCCGGCGTCCCAAGGTCTGGGTGGCCGCGACGCGCGACCGCCTGGCCGTATGGGCGGCCGGCCGCCGGCCGTGGTTGGAAACCATCGAGTTTTCCCGGCTGAGGGAGAGCCTGTACAATCATGTCACCGGGGAACTGGTGCTGGCGCCCGCCCTCGAAATGAAACGGCGCTGTCTGCGCATGTCCCCCCTCGATGGCTATCGGATGTCCCCCCTCGATGGCTATCGGATGCTTGCGTTGATCTATCAACCCCAAGGAGACTAATCATGATCGAGACCATTATTGCCGGCGGCTCCATGATGATTCCGCTCGTCGCGTGCAGCGTGGTGGCCCTGGCGGTTCTGCTGGAACGCGGCGTCGCCTTCTATGCCAACAGTCGGATCGATACACGGGCTCTGCGCGCCCAGGTGGTCGCGTTTCTCGAGGAGGACCGGTTGAACGACGCCATGACCCTGTGCGCGAGCACCCCCGGCCCGATTTCCGCCGTGATCTTGGCGGGCATCCAGTCGCTGGCCAAGATGCGCAAAATCCGGGCCGCCCCGGACACCGTCCGGGCGATCGTGGGCAAATGCCTGGAAGATTATGCCGCCCATGCGATCAGCGCGGTCGAAAAACGCCTGAATGTGCTGTCCACCATCGGCAATGCCGCGCCGCTGCTCGGCATGACCGGGACGGTCACCGGGATGATCGCGTCGTTCGGCGCCCTGGCCGGCGCCGGGGCGCTGGATGCCGGGGCGGTCGGCGCGGGCATCGCGGAAGCCCTGATCACCACGGCCGCCGGCCTGCTCATTGCGCTGGGCGCGGTGATTCCCTACAACTACTTCATGGCGCAGTCCGAAGGCATCGGGCTGGAGATCGAGGAGGCGTCCGCGGAACTCCTGGATTTTGTCAGTCTGCATGAAGCCCGTGCCTGCCCTGCGCCATGAATGCCACGGAAGCGACGAAACGGCGAGACGGCGCACCGGCGAAGAACAAGAGAGACAACGCTTGTGAATGCGATTAATCCGTTCGTAGTTAAAAGTGATTTCAGATAGCTGAACATGCGTATCAGCGTCAAAAAACGTCAGCTCGACAATGACGACATCCCGACGGCGTCGTTTTCCGACCTCGCCTTTTTGCTGATCATTTTTTTTATTTTAACGACCGCCTTGACCCCCCAGACCGGATTCGTCAGCGAGCTGCCGTCCGGGCAGCAGGGTGAAACCCAGCAGACCAAGACCCCCATTCTCGCCCTGCATGACGGCCGGATGCAGTTCGACGACCAGGAGATTCAACGCCGGGAATTGCGGGGGCGTCTGGCCGGGCTGGGCCTGGCCGCCAAACAGGGCCAGGACAAGATCGTGATGCTCAGCGCCGACGGCAAGGTGTCCTATCAGGAATTTTACGAGGCCATGGTGGCCATTCATCAGGCCAGCGGCGTCGTGGCGATCGTTCGCGAGGAGGGCAAGGCCGCCCCATGAGACGGCGAACGAAAAAAATCAAGCCTTCCATCCCCACGGCGAGCATGGGCGACATCGCGTTTCTGCTGATTATTTTTTTCATGATCTGCAGTCATTTCGCGCGCGACGCGTCCGTGCGCCTGAAACCGCCCAGGGCGGCCGATCTGGCGTCGCTCAAGGAAAGCCCCATCTCGGTGGCGATCGATGAGGCCGGGGCGATTTACATCCAGGGCCGGGTGGTGGCCGATGCCGAAGCCGTGGAGTCGGGCGTTGCCGCGCTGGTGAAGGACAAGGCCGGCGAACTGGGCCGGACCGTGATGTTCAAGTGCGATGCCTCCGTGGGGCGCGAACGTTTTGAACCGGTGCTGGACGCCATTGCCCGGGGCGGCGGTCTTATCGCCGCCATGGGGGAGAGGGAGGCTGTTCACTGAACCGTTGAACCGCTGAACCGTGAACCTGA
>JACQHI010000369.1 GCA_016199105.1 Lentisphaerota bacterium
AACCGGTTCTCCCGATCATACGGCGGATCCGCGAAAACAAGGTCAAAAGGCGCCTCCGGCGGGGCGGCTGACAGAAAATCCAGCGCCTCCCGCAACACCAACCCCGCCACGGCGGGATCAATGCCGGGCGGCAAACCGCCGGCATCCTCTTTCGGTCCCATTCGAGCGGAAGCATCTCCCGCCAGCGTCCGGATGTTTTCGTGCAACACCGCGAAAACACGGCGGTTCGATTCCACCCAGCAAACGAAAGCCGCTCCCCGGCTGAGGGCCTCCAGGCCCACCGCGCCGGAACCGGCAAACAGGTCCAGAACCCTTGCGCCGGGAATGAAGGCGGCCAGCGAGGAAAACAGCGCCTCCCGAACGCGGTCCTGCGTCGGGCGCACAGGTCCGGACGGAACGCGCAGGCGCCGCCCTCCCAAAACTCCGCCGGTAATTCTCATGCCTCAAAACCATATCACGGCTTGCCTGGCGGGCAAAATCATTTATCCTTCGCCCGCATGACTCCTGAACTCACTCTGGGCCCGCTGGTTCTTCCGACCCCGCTCCTCATGGCGCCGATGGCCGGCTACAGCGATCTGCCCTTCCGGCTGGCCGTGCGGGCCCTGGGCGGGTTGGGGCTGGCGTTCACGGAAATGCTGAATCCCCATAGCGTGTTGATCGGCGGCGGACGAAAACGCACGGCCCTGCTGGCCACCTCGCCCGAGGACCGGCTCCTGGGCCACCAGACCTACGGTTCGGACCCCGCTCTCGTGGTCGAGGCCGCCCGGTGGCTGGAAGCGCATGGCGCCGCGCTGATCGACATCAATCTCGGTTGTCCCACAAGAAAAATCGCCAACCGGGGCGCCGGAGCGGGCTTTTTAAAAAAGCCGGACCAGGCGCTCCTGATGGTGCGCGCGGTTGTGCAGGCCGTCCGCCTGCCCGTCACGGTCAAATTGCGCCTGGGCTGGGACACCAATCTCGTCTCCACCACCGGACTCATCGGCGAACTCGAACAGACCGGCGTCAAGGCCATCACGCTTCACGCGCGGACCGGCATCCAGGGCTATACCGGCGTTGCCGACTGGCGCGAAATACGCCGCGCCGTGGAAACCGCCAGGACGGTCCCGGTCATCGGGAACGGCGATATTTTCACTCCCGGCCAGGCGCTGGCCATGTTCAGGGAAACCGGGTGCCGCGGCATCATGGTCGGCCGGGGCATCCTCAAGGATCCCTGGCTCATCCGCCGGATATGGGATGCGCTTCAGGGAAAACCCGATATCGAACCGACACGGGAGGAAAGGGCGCGCTTTTTTCTGGACCATCTGGACGCCATGGCCCGTCATTATGGCGAAGACACGGGGCCGCTCCTTTTCCGCAAATGGATCCCCCAGTATGCGCCGTCCCTGCGCCTGGACAAAGCCACCAAGCACCGCTGGCTGCAAGTCAGGGACGGCCGGGAACTCAGGGCCGACATCGTCAAGTGCCTGGCGATTGAATAGGGATTGAGGATTTGTAATCCAGGACTTTTCGAGTTTCGGTGTTCAGTGTTCGGGGTTCAGGAAAGCCGGCGGCTTCCGGAAATCGGAGTCGGATCGGAGGCGTCGAGCATCCCGCGAAACGCGGGACAAGAGCTCGCGCCCTACGGGGAAGGAATACAGTACCCGCGCGGCTACGACGCGCAGGGGTTGTATTGCCGGTCATGGCCGGCAGGCTTAGGTGGGAGCCGGACGAAGCCGACTCGATCGCTTGTCCCGTTTCTACTCTGCGAATTGGCCCGGCAGCCGCCGGGCTACGAAGAAGGAACAGGAAAGAATAGCCGCAAAAAAGCGCAAGAGGCTCAAGCCTGCCCTATAAGCGTCGGCCAGGGAGCGATGGGGAAAGCCGTGCACGGAGTGCCCGGCCCACCAAGAGGCAGGGCGAGCAGGCCGCCGGTGCCCGACCCACCCGATTGATCCTGGCCCAGACCTTTCGTGCGAAGTCAACCGTTATGCGCTCCCAGCCGCAGACAGGCGGCTCGGCCTGCGAGGGCGAGGCAATCATTTTTCACGATTCTCGGGCGGATCGCTTTGCGTTTCTCCATTTTCCTGATTTTGACTCCCTTGGTCACTCACGCCATTCGTCGGATTCTTAAAGGCCAACCAGTGACGATCAAGCTTTTCCCGTCTTTCTTTCTGATGTTTATCAACTTCGGAAATAATTGCCTTTTCTATCTCCCCACCCGGTCGCTTCGATATTACATAGGGTGCAGTGATGTTCTGACGCCACCACCACCCCAATGAACATGCCTTATATCCGGCGACCTTGCCTTCCCAAATGAATATTACGAGACGTGCATCTGAGCTAAGCCCACTACCATACGGATAGTTAAACAAATTCGTTCCGAAAGAATCGCAATCCGGCGTTCCTAATAATGATACTATTTCATTTGTCGTCATTCCGACCAGGCTATGTTTTTTCAGCAGGTCCGGCACCATTCTTCGCCTAATTATGGCGCCATTCTCACTGTTTTTTGAGTCACGCCATTTTGCCTGATCGAATGGCATCTCTAGTTCGAGGGCCTCACTCCTCTTTTCATTGCTAAACATTGCTCTTAAAGGAAAGTCGCACAGATAAAGCAGAAAGGCGTGCCCCATCACAATTGCAAACACTATAAACAGGAACAGCTTTGCCGTACATGATAGTCGCTTAGCTTTCATGGATTGCTACCAACACCTATGCCGTCAAACTCAGGAAGACATCCTCGAGCCGGCCTTCCACGGCGCTGAGGGTCTTGATTTCCTCCAGTGTGCCCAGGGCAATCAGGCGGCCCCGGGAGATAATGCCGATGCGGTCGGCCAGGCGCTCCGCAAAGGCGAGGATGTGGGTGGTCAGAAAAATCGTCATCCCTTCCTTGACCTTGGTCCGCAGCAGGTCGTGGATCATCCGGATGCTGAACGGGTCCAGGCCGATGAACGGCTCGTCCACGAATAGGATTTTGGGCTTGTGCAGGAACGTGGCCGCGTAGATCAGGCGCTGACGATAACCGTGGGACAAATCCTTCACCAGCGTATGGCTGTGCTCATTCAGGCCGAAAAGAGTAAAGGCCTGTTCACGCTCCCTGTCCACCTCGTCCCCGGGAATCTTGTAGAGATCGCCGGTAAATTCGAAGAACTCCGTCACCGTCAGACGCTCATAGAGGAACGGCGTGTCGGGGATGTAGCCGGTGAACCGGCGGGGCGTCAC
>JACQHI010000370.1 GCA_016199105.1 Lentisphaerota bacterium
AAGCCGGTCCTCTCTGCCGCCTCGGCGAACCAGGCGTGGTGCCGGGTGACGCTCTATTCCCCGTCGGTCCTGCTGCTGGGGGGCGTCTTCCGGATGTGGTTCATCGGCAATGCCAGCCGGTCGCGGGCAACGGACCATGAGCTCGGTTACGCCGAGTCCGTGGACGGACTCCACTGGATCCCGCATGCCGGCAATCCGATTGCAACGCCGCGGGATATCCCGTGGGGCAAGAACTGGCAGACTCCCTGCGTGCGATACGACGCGGCGGCTCACCGTTTCCGGATGTGGTTCGTCTCCACCACCGCTTGCCGTTTTACGGAGACCGCCGACAGCCAGCCCTACTGTCTCGACCTGACACAGGCGCTCGGTTACGCCGAAAGCGAGGATGGCCTGGCATGGCATGTTCATCCCGAACCCCTTTACCCCTCGGGTCGCGGCCCTTCGGTGCTGCCCTTGGAAACGGGCGGCCTTGTGATGTGGATGAACTCGCGTCCAGACGATCGGCATCCCTGGGACGACGTCTACAAAAACATCTACCGCTTCACTTCGCCCGATGGCCTGCATTGGACACGCGATGAGAGCCCCTCCGTTCGGCCCTCGGGATCTCTCGCCACCTGCGTCTACCCGTGCGTCGTGGCCGCCACCGACGGACTCGCCATGCTCCATGGGGCACATGTCCCGGACAAACGCTTCGAAATTTTCGGCGCCACATCGAGGGACGGAAGGGACTGGACCTGCCGCCATGACGTCCCGGTGCTTCCGGCCACCCGCCGGCCCGATTCCTTCGATGGTCGCTACACTTCGACTCCCTGCATCGTCCGCGACGGACGACGCCTCCTGTTCTTCTATTCCGCGCGCCCCCCCCAGAACACCTATGTCGACGGCGAGGGGCACGAACGCCAGGACCGCTGCGGTGTTTACAACAGCATCGGCGTCGCCATCCGGACCCTTTCCCAAGACCCCGACCTCACGGACACCGCCACGGGCAGTCTGTAGGGCTGAGGTTTCTTTGTGGCCGCCGGTGTAAACCGGTGGCTTGGGGACGTGAGAAGAACAGATACACGTCCTCAGGGACGCGGCCACGGGATTTCTTATTCCCTCAACATCTCGCCCAAAGCGCCGATGACGTCAAAATTGATTGTCGGATTCGCGAAGTCATAATAAATGAAACCGTTCCCGGCGGCATGCACGCGCCGCGCATAGTCTTTCAATAACGCGGTGTTGACCGGTCCGGGCACATTACCGCTCAAAGACAACTCCTGCAAAATGGAGCTGCTGTCGGTTGTCGTGATGCCTCCTTGAGGCCCGATATCGCCCGTCGAGTGGGCATGGTATTCCAGCAGGAACCCGGCCGGAGCGCTGCTCGGGTGGGCGCCGCGATTCCAGCTTTTCATGCCCGGCCAGCGTTCCGCCAGAATATCGTTGAAGGCCAGGGCTTTGTCCGTGGAATCCAAATTTCTGCTGGCATCCCACTCCGACGCAGCCTGAAGAATGATGCCTTCCGGCCCGACCTCGTCGACGAAATAATCCATGATGGCATTGAACCACGTTGTGTCGTATTGCGGATCGCCGATCGAGCGGTAATTCCAGTTGATGATATTCACGGATACGAGGATATTCCGCTGCCTCATTTTGCCGATGAACTCGTTGAAGTGCGGCTTGACCGTGTTCAGGTCGCCGAAGAACGCATCGTTGAAGAACTCGATCTGCGTGATCGTCAGTCCGTTTTCGAGCAACGCGTCGCCCAACAGATCGGCGTCGACATCGTACCAGAAGGTCACCGGTCCATAGCCCACCATGTCGCCAACCCCGTCAACAGGCTGAGCCGACTTCTCGGTGAACGAGGACAAAATGTCCTCACAGCCCCCGCACACGGCAAGAAGCCCGATCATGAACAAACCGAGAAGGCGTCTATGCATGGGTCGCCTCCGAATGCCTATGGTGGATCATGGTTAAAACAGGTATTTGACGCCCAACCCGGCGGCGTAGTTGTTCAGGGGAAAAGTGTAGACGCCCCGATCCTCAATCACCTCGCCAAACACGCGGCGGGTGTAGTGGGCCTCCATATCCACCCGCATATAGCGCAGGTAAAGATCGGCCGCCCAGTGCCGATTGATCCCGATCGAACTGCCGGCCGTCACCACCAGCCCATAGGTGTCCTCCGGCTCGAGTATCCGCTGATAGCCGTCGTTGGGCCATTCCGGAGAACCGGCCGCGCGCCAGGCCTCGTATTCGGCCGCGGCCTGAAACCAGGCCACCTCCCGGCCGAAGCCGTTATGCCAGATCGGATTGGGATCGAAATCCGCCTGGAACCAACCGGCCCCAACGCCGGCATACGGCGTGAAGATCGTTTCGTTCGGATACTGGCCGATCAGGGTCGCTATCGGGCCCCGCAAGCTAAGCACGCCGTCGTTATGAGGAATATCGTCGCTGCTTAAGAGGTTGGCCGTCACTTGATCCCACGTCAGCTCCAAGCCGGCATAAGGAGTGAATAACCACTGCGCAAACAACTTGGTGGGCCACCAATCCTGCTCCTCTTCGAGCGAGTCAAGGTAACCCATGAAGTAGTGCTTGCCTTCCAGATGAAGCTTGAAAGCCGTAAGCCGGGTGCCCAGCACGAGATGATCGGCCAGCGCCGCGTTCATGAAGCCCGGGCGGGTATCCGCCGGCTCATAACGGACAGTCTCGACCGACGGCAAGGGCGCCAGTTTCGAACGGATGATTTCGATGCGATAACAGGTATAGACACCCAGATGGCGCGCCACCGCTCCCCACTCCCCCTCGTCGGTTCCAAAAGCCCGGAGATAATTCAACAGCTTTTCATAATACACGAGAGCATACGCCCATTGTTCGGTATCGCAGAGCGCGTCGGCCGACGTCAGGGCCTTTCCTAATTGCAGGCAGATGCTCCGGTCCATGCGCGCGCCGGTTTCCGATTCCGCCTTCTTCGCGCGCTTCTCCGCGCGGCGCAGCGCGGAACGCCAGTCCGCCATGGAGGGCGAAATCTTCCCGCCCGATTCCGCGCGCAGATAGAGGCTGTCCATGCGATAGCCACAGTAGCGTTGGTAGTGAAAGAGGAGGTTTTCCCATTCGCCGGCGGAAGCCTGGCGCTTCAGAAGATTTTCCTTCTCTTTCCGATACAATCGAATGGCCACAGCCGTCCGATCGGCCTTCGTCCCATGCCAAAGAGCCTGCCTGTCGGCTTGTCCCATCGCAGCCTTGACGGAGGCGGATGCCCCTTGGCGACGGAGGAAGCTGTGCCGAAGGGCCTGATCGGCTTCATCGAGGATCCCGTTCATGGCCAGGAACTGGTCATCGCCAAACGGGGTGGACACAAGGCCATCCGTCCTTTGGGATTGCCCATCAGCCAGA
>JACQHI010000371.1 GCA_016199105.1 Lentisphaerota bacterium
CATGCCGTAGCGCGCGGCCAGCCTTTGCAGGCGCTTGTCCCTGCCCAGGACGCCGGCAAGGGCGGCATTGCTGCCCAGGGCCGTGACGCGCTCTTCGCCGTCGCGGTCGCGGTTGAAAATGGACGTCAGCCGGCACTTGACGAACTCGCCGATGAAGTCCTCCGGGACCTGTCGTTCGGATTGCGCGGCCATGTTGAAGATGGGCGAATCCTCGCGCCCGGGAAACAGCGCCTCATGGCGGCGGCGCAGGCCCGCCAAGTCCTCCTCGTTCACCAGAAAACCATAGACCGGCTTGAACGTCGGCTCGTAGCTTTCCGGCTTGAGGTAAGCCTCCCAGCGCGGGTCGAACCGTTTCCATTGCCGCTCGTACCGTTCGAGGAATGCGCGGTTCCGGAGGCCGATCCAGTTCAGCCAGCCGATCGCGATGCCGTCCTTGTCCGTCGCGAGTTCCAGGACGAGCCGCCGCAGCCGGCCGGCGCCCTGGAGGTCGAACGCATGCTCCTTTTTCAGGGCGGTCGCGGGCGGGGCGGAATAGGCGAGCTCGCCCTTATCCGTCAGAACGCGCACGCCGAGAATGGAGCCTTCCGGGGCCACGAGGGAGACCAGCAGGTCGTCATAGCCCGTCACGTCCACAGCGCACTCGCGGGACATCGAGAGCGCGGGTCCCCGCTCCGGACGCCGGGCCCACCGAACCGCGACGTAGCACCAGAATTGTTCGACTTCGAGGCCGTGCGGTTCGCCCGGCTGAACGGTCCACTGCGCCAGCGCCCCGAACGCGGGATCCCAGAAGGGCTCGATGATCGCCTCGGCCATGTTGATCGGAGTGACGCGCATCTGCTCCTATTTCTTCGCCCGAACCGTCACCGAGCATCGGGCCCGATCGCAGTCCCGCAGATCGTTCTCGACGGTCAACCCCAGCGGCTCCAGCACGCGCCGGTAGAGCACGTCGCAATGCCGGCAATAGTCCGGATAGGCGTCGAAATGCTTGTAGCCCAGCAAGCGGCCTTTCGAGGGGCAATGGTGAAGGACGATCCGGAACCAGCCCTTTTTCTCGTCCAGCTCCATGGTGAAATCGGCCGCCTCCTCGTTCAAAGTGTGCGACCAGTAGAGCCAGCAGCCGCGGAGACCGTTCTTTTCGACGAGCCCCTTGAGATTGCCGAGGAACCGGTCGGAGAGATACTTCCAGAAATCCTCGACCGCCTTCGGTCCGCCTTTGGTTTCCAGGAATTTGAACAACTCGCTGTAGGCCGGGATGAATTCCGTGCAGGAGATCATGTCGTCCTCCGGTAAAAGCGCTGACTGCTGCGCCCGGTCTGCGGCTCGTAGCTTGCCAGCTCGGCCGCGTAGGGGGTTCCCTCGCAGAGCGCCTCGTTCACGGTGCGGATCGTTTCAACGAAGGTCCGGGCCACCGTATAGCCCTTCTCCCGCATGTGCATCACCGCGGGGGAGGCCTCCACCTCCAGCACCAGTTCGTCCGCCGACTCGCGGAAACGGAAGGCCGCTCCTTCGAGGCGGTAAATTCTTTCATAGTGGTCCTTGAGGGCGGGCAGGCCGCGCTTCTTCAGGTCATCCCGGAGCGGGGCATAAAACGCCAGCGTGAACTGGCGCAGATAGTCCCGCACGGCCGCTTCGCCGTAATGGTCGTGAAGATAGTCGAGCCCGACGCTCAGTGCCCCGTGAAAGTCCCTGTGGAGATAGACGTTATCGCCCGCTTTCTTCCGCATGATTTCCCGCGGCATGGCTTACCCTTTCTTCCAGGGCATCAGGATGTCCCGATCGTCTTTCAGCGCTTTTTGGATGGCGCTCTCGCAGGAGGCGGTCAGGGGATAATTGAAGAAGTTCCGCCAGGTCTTGAAAAGACCCATTTCCACCAGCAGTTTTTTCTCGCCGGAGAGCCAGCACTCGATCTTTGTTCCGCCATAGACGTCATACATCAGCCGGTTCATGCGGGCTTGCAGCCGCTCGGCCTCGCCGATATCCCCCACCCGCACCGCCTCGATGATCCGGCGCGCGATGGCGCCGTTGAACACGCCGCCGCCCAGGAGCAGCCCGTCGTAGCCCGCTTTCAGGTAATCCACGCAATTGAATTCCGCGCCGGTCAGCAAATGCATGCCCGGCTTGCTCCGCTTGACCTCCAGCGCGATATCGCGCCGTGACTCCGTCATGGAACTGTCCTTGATCCGGACGACCTTCGGCTCCAGGTAAATCTGGCGCAAGGCCTCGTCCGGCACAAAAACCGGGCCCGCCTTGCCGCGGTCGTAGATGCAGACCGGCAGGGGACTGTTCCGGATGGCCTCCCGGTAGAGATCCAGAATCACCTCGGGCGTGGCGTTATAGAGCATGGACGGCGGCGCGATGACCGCCTCGGCGGCGCCCTGATCCGCCGCCCAGCGGATATTGTCCAGGATGCGCGGAGCCGAATTGTCGGACACCTGCACGGCCACCGGCAGCCGGCCCTTCAGATCCTTCACCACGGCCCGGACGAGCCGGGTCCGCTCGCGGTCCGGCATCCAGGGCCCCTCCCCGTTCGTTCCCATGAGAAACAGCCCCTGCACGCCGAGCTTCAGATGATGCTCCACCATCCGCTGGACGGAATCCAGGTCCACTTCCATCTTTTCCGTGAACGGCGTCGGCGCGGCGGACCACACCCCGCCCGGGATTTCCTTGATCGGATGCTTGGTCATTCGGTTGTGCTCCTTATCCATTCCCAACTTTCAACTTGTACCAGCGAATGTTGCTGACGCAATCCTCGTAGCACCAGAAGGCCATGAAGAGCGTGCCGTCCGCCAGACGGCTGATGCAGGGCGCGCCGAATCTCAACACGTTGAAGTTGTGGGCCATGTCGTTCGTGGTGCTGGTCAAGCCGGACACCCGGCTGCCCCAGATCGAAACGGTTTCATCGTTGACCCACCGGTCCCCCTCCAGATGCGACACGTTGGCCCACAGCCCGGATTCGTCCATCCGCCGATAGACGCTCAAGATTCGCGAATCCTCCAGCAGGAACGGCGTGAGCGTCTGGCCGGACAGGCCCGTCGATTGTGGCGCCGTCCAGGTCTTTCCGCCATCCCGGCTGAGCGCGTACTGGTTGGGCAGGTCTTTGGCCGCCGTCCTGTCATAGACCCAGGCCACGTCCATCAAGGTTTTGTCGGGAAACTCGACGATCTTGGATTCCCAGTAAAAATACCGGCTCTGCGGGTCCGACATTACATCCATAGTGGCCGGCCAGGTGCGCCCCTTGTTCCTGGACACAAAGGCCACCAGCCGGATTCCGTTGGGGCAGTCTCCGTTCCAGCCCGGCCATGTGGAGGTCGGCAGAATCCAGCGGCCGTCGCTCAAGGGCGTCATCGGACAGCAAAGCTCAAAGGAAGGGCCCTCGAGAGGCGGACGGAATTTCCGGGGTTTCGTCCAGGTGCGCCCCCGATCCGACGAACGCAGCATCAGGAGTTCCGTGGGGACGAAGCCCATCGTCTTGGGATTGGCCAGGCCCTCCTCCGGATGGTCCGTCCGGTCGGCGCGGACCATGAACGCGACCGCCTCGCCATCGGGCAGAACGGTCAGACGGCAGGCATCCGAGGTGAGCCGCCGGCGCGTTCCGGGATAGAGGGGCCCTTCCATCTGCCAGGTTTCGCCGCCATCCCGCGACCGTGCCAGGTGCGCATGACAGTTGGCCGCCTCAAAGGCCTCGCCCAGGACCAGTGTGGCCAGCATTTCGCCATCCGGGAATATGCCCACGGACGGAAACGTGGCATGAATGCCGTGAACGTGGGGTTTGGGGTTCCGATAAATCAAGCCGGTGCCGAGAATTTCGATCATGAAATGTCTCCCTTCGACTAAAGTTGGCAACGCCCACAACCCATTTTTTTAACCACGAAACACACTAAACACACGAAAGTTCGGAGAATCGATTTTACGTAAATGCTATGGGGAGTACGACAGAATCATTGATGACAGAATCATTTCGACCGGCATTCGCTTCTCCATTTTCAATGGTTTTGCTGTCAATGATTTTGTCATTCTTGAACCGTTGCATTTTTGCATGTTGAACAACTTGTTTTTTCATGTTGTTTACAGACCGGACATTTCATAGCGGCTTTCCTTTTTCCCTTGCTTTTCCATACAAAATGCGCTAGTTGTCTCGTCAGTTCAAGGAGCAAATTCCGGTCACGCAGGGATGCGCGCGGCGCAACGTGTCAACGGCGGGAGGATGGTCATGGATATTCAGTTTTCAGGCGCGATCGATTTTTCTCCGATCATGGACCAGATGGCGCAGACGCGGCCGCTGTACGGCCAGAAAAAGCCGGCGGCCAGCCCACCGCCGAATCCGCTGCAGAAATTCAACGAAGACATCCTGAAGCCCATGGAGCCGGCCGTTCAGGAGGACATGTCGTTTTCCCCGTCCAGCCAGATCATCGACATCATGGCGTGATGTCACCAACAACAGCCGCGCAGATCGATCGGCCAGACATCCACCACCCGCCCCTGGCGGATGACGTAATACCGGTCGAAACAGTTCACCGTCGGATCGCAGTGCGAGACCACGAGTTCCACCCGCGAACCAAGCGCCGGTTTCGGCGCCCCCGCGGCGCAAACGATCTTCCCGTGCTCATCGCCGAACCACTCATAGCTCAGACCGGGATGGTCCGGCACGAGAATTTCCGGGGGAACCCTGCCCGGAAAAAGCGTTTTCAAGCCCGCATCCACCGTCACATGGCCCGGCTGGTTCGCGCTGATCACCGTTGCCAGCAACGTCAATGCCGGTCGAAACCGCCGGAACCGGAGCGGATCCTCCGCCGAGCCGATCTGCCGATATTCGGCATCCATGAACAGGTAGGATCCCGCCTGCAAATCCGTCAACTCAGGGATTTCGCAATCCGCGTCGTACGTGCCGGTTCCCGAGCCGGTAAAGATGGGATTGGCGATTCCCCACTCCTGGAATTGCCTGAACACCCTGGCCGCCGCCTGTAACGCCTGCCGGGAACGCGCACACCGCTCCGCATACGAAGGCAGATGCTGGAGATGGCCGGCATAACATTGCAGCCCGACAAGGTCCAGAGCGGAGCAGCCCCGGATGAAACGCCCCAGATCAATGCCCCCTTCCACGGTCGCGCCGGTCCGTCCCATGCCGGGATCGACATCCACCAACACCTTCAACCGGACGGACTTCCGTTGCGCCGCCTCCTGCAGACATCGGACAGTCTCCGGACAATCCACGACCCCCATGATGCCGGGGTCGCGCTTCGCCGCCTCCGCCAACGCGTCAATCCGGCCGGCAGCCACGGGGGAGGTGACGAGAATGCCGCGAAGACCGGCGTCCATCAATTTTTCCGCCTCGGACAGCTTGGCGGCGCAAACGCCGACGGCACCCGCCTCCATCTGACGGCGGGCAAGCACCGAGCACTTGTGCGTCTTGGCATGGGGGCGCAGCCGTTTGTTTCCGGACGCAACCCATTGCGCCATCGCCCGGATATTCTGGTCCAGGAGTTCGGCCTCCAATACCAGGCACGGCGTATCCAGTTGGGCCTTGAGCATATCCGTTGTGCGGCTGTCTGTCACACGATGGTCCTTGCCGGCATCTTTTTACGCCGTGAACGAACAGACAGATTATCGAAATCGGAAATAATAATCACCTCTAAAAAATCAGGCCCGGAAATAACTTGACCCTCAGGCCATTCCGGCATAAATTGTCCGCCTTTTGGAATCGCATTCTTGACGAGGATGGAACGTATGAGCAACAACGAACTGCTGGCCGTGATCGAGAACATGGAAAAGGAGCGCGGAATCAGCCGCGAATCCCTGATCCAGATGGTGGAATCCGCCCTCATGTCGGCCTCCAAGAAAAGCATCGGCCCCCTTCGGGACATGCGCGTGGATGTGGACCGGAATACGTTCGACATCAAGGCCTATTCCAAGCTGGAGGTGGTCGAAACCGTGACCTCGCGCCAGACCGAGATCAGCCTGTCCGAAGCCCGGCGCCTCAAGGCCGACGCCCAAATCGGCGACCTTGTCGAGGTCCAGATCCCCGCCCGGACGTTCGGCCGCATCGCCGCGCAAACGGCCAAACAGGCCATTTTTCAGAAAATCCGGCAGGCGGAGAAGGAGATCATTCTCAAGGAATACAAGGACCGCGTGGGCGACATCGTCAACGGCACCATCCTCCGCCTGGAGCGGAGCGACGTGATCCTGGATCTCGGCCGCGTCGAAGCCATCATGCCCTACCAGGAGCAAGTCCGCACCGAGGACTATCAGCCCGGCGACCGCATCCGCGGGTTCGTCCTGAGCGTCCTGGATCATCCCAGCGGGTATCATATCGTGATTTCGCGGAGTCATCCGAATTTCGTCAAACGCCTCTTCGAACTGGAAATTTCGGAGATCGCGGACAAGACGGTGGAAATCAAAAGCATCGCGAGGGAAGCCGGGTATCGGACCAAAATCGCCGTGGCCAGCAACGACGAGAAAGTGGACCCCGTCGGCGCTTGTGTCGGCATGCGCGGCATGCGCGTCAAGAACATCGTCCGCGAACTGTCCGGAGAAAAAATCGACATCGTCCGCTGGCATGAGGACGTCAAGACCTATGCGACCAACGCGTTGGCGCCCGCCAAGCTGTCGAAACTGAGCATCGACCCCGACACGCGATCCATCCTGGTCATCGTGGATGCCGATCAGTTGTCGCTGGCCATCGGGAAACGCGGCCAGAACGCCCGGCTCACCTCCAAGCTGATGGGCTGGAAAATCGACATTCAGCGGGACAAGGACGACATTAGTTTCGAGGAAAAGGTGGCCCAGGCCGTCGAAACCCTGGCGCAAATCAAGGGCATCGACAGCAACCGGGCCGAGAAACTGGTCAAAGCCGGATTCCTGACCGTCGAGGGCATCGTGGAAGCCGACCTCAGCGACCTCTCGGATGTCGCCGGGTTGGATGCCGAAACAGCCAAGGCCATTCAAGAAGCCGCCGTGGCCCATCAACAAGAAGCCCTGACACCGAAAACCGACTCAGAGACAAGCACATGAGAGTTTTTGAATTAGCCAAGGAACTGGGCCTGCCCAGCAAAGACCTGATCGCCAGGATCCACGCCATGGGCGTGGTCCTCAAAAGCCATATGAGCGTGCTGGATGAAGCCACTGTCCTGCGCGTAAAGACGGACATCGCGGCGGCCAAACCCACCGCAGCGGAGTCGCCCCAAACCCCTCCGACACAGCCTCCGCCTTTGGCGCCCCTTCCACCCGCCTCCGCCAAGACTAAGGCTACGGTGGGCACGCCCGCCTCCGCCAAGGCTTCCGCCGTCGCTCAAGGAGCTATGGCGGACACGCCAGTGGGCACGCCCGCACCCGCCAAAGCGGAAACTCCGCCGGCGCCCCTGCCGGCCGCTCCCCGGAAAAAAGCGGAAATCAAACCGGCGCCCACGCCGTCGCCGGCGATCTCGATGCCCGTCATGGGCCCGGATGGCAAAAAAACGCTGACGGTCCGCGGCGCCATCATCGTCCGCGAGCTGGCGGAACAACTGAGTATGAAGCCCAATCAGCTCATCGCGGAGCTGATGTCCATGAATATTTTCGCCTCCATCAACGAGCGCCTCGAATTGAAGGTGGCGCAGCAGGTGGTGGAAAAGCACGGGTTTGTGTTCGAGCACGAAAAGAAAACCGCCGAGCAGAAGCCGCCACCCAAACGATCCGACGAGGAACCCGACACGGATCCGCCGGAAAACATGGAACCGCGGCCGCCGGTGGTGACGTTCATGGGCCACATCGATCACGGCAAAACCTCGCTCATGGATCGCATACGCAACAGCGCGGTGGCCCGGCAGGAAGCCGGCGGGATCACCCAGCACATCGGCGCCTACACGGTGGAACACGCGGGGCGGAAAATCACGTTTCTGGACACGCCGGGTCACGCGGCTTTCACGGCCATGCGCGCGCGCGGCGCGAACCTGACGGATATCGCGGTGATCGTCATCGCCGCCGATGACGGCATCATGCCACAGACGGAAGAAGCCATCCAGCATGCCCGGGCGGCGGATACCACCATCATGGTGGCCATCAACAAGATGGATTTGCCGGCCGCCAATATTGACCGCGTGAAAAAGCAGCTCCAGGCCATGGGACTCACCCCCGAAGACTGGGGCGGCACAACGGTCTGCTGCCCGGTGAGCGCGAAGACCGGCGAGGGACTCGACCATTTTCTGGAGTTGATCGAGCTGCAAGCGGAAATGCTCGAGTTGAGGGCCAATCCCCGCCGCCGGGCGGAAGGCTATGTCATCGAAGCGCGCCTGGAAGCCGGGATGGGCCCCACCGCGGCCCTGCTGGTCACCCGCGGCACGCTTCAGGTGGGCGATGCCCTGGTCTGCGGCGCCTTCTGGGGACGGGTCAAGGCGCTGATTGACGACTCAGGCATCAAGGTTCGCGCGGTCACGCCCGGCAGGGCCGTGAAATGCATGGGGTTGGCCGGCGTCCCGCAGGCGGGCGAGATGTTCAAAGTCTGCGCCAATGACCGGCAAGCCCGCGAGCTCGGGGAAAAGCGGGCGGATGAGTTGCGCGCCCAACAGGTGGTCGTGCCCCGGAAGGCGTCCCTGGAAGATCTCTTCTCCCGCATGGCGACCGCGAAGCGCCTGGAATTGCGCCTGATCATCAAGTGCGACATGCAGGGGTCCCTGGAAGCGCTCCTGAAAGCCATGGAGGACCTGAAGAGCGACAAGGTCGCCGTTTCCATTCTTCTCAGCGGCATCGGCAACATCACCGAAAACGATGTGCTCCTGGCCAGCGCCTCCGATGCCATCGTCATCGGTTTCAATGTCAGCAAGGAACCGGATATCGCCCAGCTCCAGAAACGGGAGGGCGTGGAAGTCCGGCTCTATTCCATCATTTATGAGATTGTGGACCAGATCCGCGAAGCCATGCAAGGGCTCTTGAAGCCGGAGATCCGCGAGAAGTTCATCGGCAAGGCCGAGGTTTTGCAGGTCTTCACCGTTTCCAAGAAGCACAAGGCGGCCGGTTGTTCCGTCGTCAACGGCCGCATTTTCGTCAATTGCCGCACGCGGGTGAAACGCAAAGGCGATACCGTCCACGAGGGCACGGTGGTCACCTTGAAACATTTCCAGGACGATGTGAAGGAAATGAAGGAGGGGCAGGAATGCGGCGTGCGCATGGACAACTTCTCCGATTTCCAGGTCGGCGACACGCTGGAATTCTACGAGGTTGAAAAGATCGCCCAAAAGCTCTGATGCCGGCCCCCTCGTTTTTTCCGCTTCCCGTCATGAAAGCGAACCGATTAACACGGATCAACGAACTGCTGAGGCGTGAAATCGGGGACCTCCTCTTCCGGATCATGAACGACAGCCGCTTCGATCTGTCCGCGGTCACCGTGACCCGCGTCGTCACCAGCCGGGATCTCCGGAGCGCCCGGGTATTTGTCTCCATCCGCGATCATGACGCCGAACGCGACGCCATGCTGAACAAGCTCAGGAAACACCGCGGCGAAATCCAGAACCGTATCAACACCGATCTGGTTTTGAAATACACGCCCCGCCTCGATTTCGAGCTGGATACCTCCATCGAGGAAGGCGATCGCGTCCTCACCCTCCTCGCGCAACTGCCCCCCGCGGACCCGGAGACGACGGACGATTCCGGAAACCCCACCCCATGACGTCCCCCCTTCCATCCGGCCCGTCATCGCGCGCCACCGACGATTCGACTCACGGCGTCCTGCTGGTGGACAAACCCCCGTGTCTCACGTCCCACGACGTGGTCAATGCCATCCGCCGCCAGTTCCGGTTCGAAAAGGTCGGCCATGGCGGCACCCTCGATCCCCAGGCCACCGGTCTTCTGATCGTCATGATCGGACGGGCCACCAAACTGTCCAATCTCCTGATGGCGCACGACAAGACCTATGAAGGCGTCCTCCGTCTCGGCATCGCCACCGATTCCCATGACGCCGACGGCAAGGTGACCGGCACGGCCGATCCTTCCCACATCACACGGGAGCAACTGCTGGAGGAGATGAAGAAATTCACCGGCGACGTCCTCCAGACGCCGCCGATGGTATCCGCCATCAAAAAAAACGGCGTTCCCCTCTATAAACTGGCCCGCAAGGGGAAAACCGTGGAGCGCCAGCCGAAGCTGATCCACGTGTACGCGTTCGACCTCCTGGATTACAGTCCGCCCCATGCCCGATTCCATCTCGAATGCACCAAGGGCGTTTATGTCCGGACCATTTGCGCCGATATTGGCGCCGGGCTCGGATGCGGCGCCCATCTGGAACAGCTCCGTCGGACGCGTTCCGGCAATTTTTCCGTGGACAAGGCCCTCCCGCTGGACACGATTCTGAAAATGGATCGTCCGCGGCTCCTCGACACCCTCATTCCTCTTCAGCGCCTTCACCTGCAGGGAGACGGCGCATGAAAATCCTCCGCGGCCTTTCCCTCCTGCGGCGCGAACAGCGCCCGATCGCCCTCGCCGCGGGTTTCTTCGACGGCGTGCATTGCGGCCACCAGGACGTGCTCCAACAAGCCCTGAGCCTGGCACGGGAACTCCGCGGCTCGGCGTGGGTCCTTACGTTCGATCAGCATCCCCTGAAGGTGCTTCAACCGGAATCGGCCCCCCTCCTGCTTTGCTCCACGGAGCACAAGATCCAACTCCTGGAGGACTTGGGACTGGCCGGATGCGTCATTTTACCCTTCACCCGCCAACTCGCCCAGACCATGCCGGAAATGTTCGTTAAACATTTCGTCACCGCGGTTCCCCAACTCCGCCATATCGTCGTGGGACGCAACTGGTCGTTCGGCCGCGGCGGACAGGGCAATGCGTCCACCCTCAAGAATCTGGCCAAGGTATATGGGATACAGGTGACGGTCATTCCGCCCCGGTACTGGAGCGGAACCGTGATTTCCAGTACGCGCATCCGGAACAAGGTGCTGACCGGTCATCTCGACCATGCCGCCCGGATGCTGGGCCGGCCGTTCAGCATTCTCGGAACCGTGGTGGCGGGCGACCGGCTTGGGCGAAAGCTCGGTATTCCCACCGCCAACCTCGACGCCGGCGGCGAAGTCCGGCCTCCCAACGGCGTCTATGCCGTGCAGACCCGGCTGGATGGGAAGGAACTGCACGGCATCGTCAATCTGGGCGTCAGACCCACCCTCAAGAACGCGAAAGGTTCCGTTCCGATCCTGGAACTCCACGTGTTTGACATCCGGCGCGACTTGTACGGCAAGGAGATTGAAGTCTTCTTCCTTAAAAAATTCCGCAACGAAACCAAATTCCCATCTCTCGAGGAATTGAAGAAGCAGATCCGGGTGGATATTCTGGAAGTCCAGCGCTGGTTCAAAACCCAGGGGGACAAGGCTTTCTACACGGGTTGCCGCTGAGGTGCGTCTACCAGCGATACCGCCGCGCCGCCTCGTAAATCGCCGCCACATTTTCCGGTGACGTATCCCCCTGCACCTGGTGCGAAGGCGCCACAATATACCCGCCATTGCGGCCCAGGATGCCGATGATGCGCGTGGTTTCGCGAGCCACTTCGTCCGGGCTGGCATGCGGCAGCAAATCCACCTCGTCGATGGCCCCATGGAAGGAAAGCCGGTCGCCGAACGCGGCAAACAGCGCCTCAGGCCGCATGCCCTCGGCCGTCACCTGAATGGGATCCAGGAAATTCAGGCCGGCTTCGATCAGATCCGGGATCACCGGCACCAGCGAGCCGCAGGAATGATAAAACGTGGCCAACCCCATCTGCCGGAATGTGGAAATCAGGCGGGCCGTGTGGGGCTTGATGAGCTGACGCCAGAGCTCCGGCGCCAGCAACATCCCGCGCTGGGACCCGATGTCCCCGCCGGATCCGATGACGTCAATCCGGCCCTTGCCGGCCTCGATGGCCCGCAGGGCGCGTTCCCGGTAAAACCGTTCGACGGAGGAGCAAATGGCCTCCACAATTTCGGGATTCTCAACCAAATCCATCATGAACCGTTCGAGACCGCGCAGATACCATGGTGTCTCAAACGCGCCGCCCGCGAAAAACATGCAGGCGCGCTCCTGTTTCCGGTTGATCGAATCCAGGAGGGCGGGCATCGCCGAATAATCCCACCAGTCGAGGCTGGGCCACGCGTAGTTCAGCACGTCCTCCACGGTCCGGGCGGACGCCAGGGGATGATGACTGAACTCGTAATAGGTGTTGAACTCGTTCGTGACCTTGGCGGTGCGGCACCCCCAGAAATCCGTGCCCTCCGACATGAGCGTCACGGCGGAGCGTTCGGCCGGCCCGATGAACGGCAGGGAGACGATGCGCAAATCGACATCCAGCGCGTCCATGACGTCGTCATTGGTGTTGACCCCGAGATGCCGGCGCAGCTTCTCCCAGGCCTCCGCCGTGCAGCGAAGCGCCGTGGGCGGACGATCCGGTCTTTCCCGGCGGGCGGCCGCCAGCACGCGTTCTCGACTGTTCATAGTGCGCCTTTCAGCAGGGTTCCTGGTTCACGGTTCAACGGTTCACAGTTACATTCAACCAGAGACGGCGGCGCTTTGCATGCATTTTTTGAATTGCGGAACTCCCGCAAAAGGGGTATGGATCTATGCAGCATGCATTTGCGCACCAAGTTGGCGCTGTTGATTTCAGCGCTTATCATCGCCGTGATGGCTCCGCTTTCCTTTTTCACCGTTTTGCAGACGGCCCGGATCCGGGAAGCGGACATGGATCGGCGCTCCACCACGGTGGCCAAGCTGATCGCCCAGGTCGAGATCATGGGGGTGATCGCCGGCAAGCCCGTGCCTCCGCATATCCTTCAGGAACAAGTGGCCTTGTGTCGCGGAATGGAATCGTCGATCGTTTGCATCCTGGTCGGCGATTCGAACAACCGCCTGCTCGCCGGCGATGCCAACGCCGGCCTGCTGGCCCGCCACGGCATTCCCGCCGCGCGGCAAACGTTGAACAGCCTGGCCGCGCCGGACGGCCTGGCGTGGCCCGACCTGCGCGCGAAAACGGTCAAAATCTCGGATGGCCAACGGGACTACGGCCAGGTCAAAGTCGCCTTTTCCCTGCTGCCCCTCCAAGCGGAGATCCGCCGGGCCAGCTTCAAGTATCTTCTGTTGACGGTCGGCTTTGTTCTGCTGGGCATTTTCGTGTCCTGTCTTTTTTCGCGGTGGATAGCCCGGCCGCTGGAACAATTGGCGCACGCCACGGACCGCATCCGGCAGGGCGACCTGACCGCCCGGGTGGAGGTGAAGACCCGCGATGAAATCGGCCGCCTGGCGGTTCATTTCAACGAGATGGTCGCCGGTCTGCGCGAGCGCGAATGGATGAAAGCCACGTTCGCCCGCTATGTCTCCCAACACGTCGCGGAAAAAATACTCAAGAACAGGGACACCCTGGTCTTCAAAGGCGAACTGAGGCGGGTCACCATTCTGTTCGTCGATATCCGCGGTTTCACGTCGCTGGCGGAAACGCTGAAGCCGGCCGAGCTTCTCACCCTGCTCAACGAGTATTTCGCCATGATGATCGATGTCATCTTCAAGCATGACGGAACCCTCGACAAGTTCGTGGGCGACCAGATCATGGCGGTCTATGGCGCCCCCCTCGATCAGGATCAGCCGGCCTTGCGCGCCGTTTGCACGGCCATGGACATGCAGGCGGGCGTGGAACTCATCAATACCAAACGGTCGCTTCGGGGGCTTCCCGGGGTCGGCATCGGGATCGGCATCAACACGGGCGACGTGGTCGCCGGCAACATCGGCAGCGAAAAACGCATGGAATACACGGTCATCGGGGACGAGGTCAATCTCGCCCAGCGCATCGAGGCCATCAGCCAGAAAGGCCAGGTGCTCGTCAGCGAAAGCACGTACCGGGCCGTCGAAAAACAGGTGGACGTCCTGCCCCTGCCCGAAACGAAAGTCAAGGGCCGGAAGAATCCTGTTTCGATTTATTCCGTTTTGCGGTATAGGGAAGAACCCCGGAGGTGATTATGAAAATACTGTTGTGCATTTGTCTGGTCGTTTCGCTGGTCGCCTGCTCCAAAAAACAGGAGCCGAACAAGGAGGAAACCATCCGGATCGTCGTGGAACACGAAAAGAAGGCCGAGGGACCCGCCGGCCCGATGAAGCGCATGGATCGCAACAGGGACGAAGAAAAACCGGATCGTCGTGAGATCCCTTCGCCGCAGCCTTCATCCCGACCTTCAGAGTCGGGACCGGTCACGCCCCTCCCCGCCAATGTGACCGACGCCGGAACGCCGGCGCCGCCCTCCGGTCCGCTCCCCGAGGAGGCGTTTATCCACCGGCAGGAAAACCGGGCAGTGGTCAAGGAACTGGTGGACAGTGATCCACGCGTTCGCGAGCTGATCAAACAGGGCAACATTTCCGCGTTGACGCAATATCTGGTCGAAAGTCATCCCCTGGAACTGGACAAGCTAGCCAAAGACGCCGTCATCAAAGACCGCCAGAAAATCGCCGCTTTTTTAAGCCGGGGGCTGATGCGCCGGGGGACTTTGATGAAAGAGCGCACTGTCCAAACGCAAGGACCATGAGAAACCACAAGAAAAGCGCGAAAACAAGGAAAAACAGCTAAAACAAGATTCTGCTGAAAAACCCGCCCGGTGGGGTCACCGGGCCTACAAAAGGCCCTTTTCTTGTAGGCCGTGTGACCTCACGCGGCGTTAATCCGGGGTTTTTCAGCGGAATCAAACATACATCATTTTACGGGTCATGCCGCCGTCCACCGTGAAACAGGCGCCGGTGATGAAGGAGGCCTGCGGGGCGGCCAGATACAGGATCAGTGCGGCGATATCGTCGGGGGTTCCGACCCGGCCGGCGGGATGCTGGCGATGATCCGCCTCCCGCAGGGTCTCGGGGCGCCGGTTCTTCTTTTTCTTCCAACCCGAAACGTCGATCCAGCCGGGCGCGATGCAATTGACGCGGATCGCGGGGCCCAGGCTCACCGCCAGGGCGTGCGTGAGGGCCACCAGGCCGCCTTTCGATGCGGAATAAGCCTCCGTGTTGGCTTCCGACATCAAGGCGCGGGTGGACGCGATATTGACGATGACGCCTCCCTGTTTCCGGAGATGGGGTGCCGCATATTTCGACATGAGAAAGGCGCCGGTCAGGTTGACGGCGAGAACGCGATTCCACTCCCGCAGACTGAGTTGGGCGAGGGGTTTGGACGCCATGATGCCGGCATTGTTCACCAGGA
>JACQHI010000033.1 GCA_016199105.1 Lentisphaerota bacterium
CGAGGCGGCGATCACCCGCGCGCAAAACAACCTGCCCAGGGACCTGCCCAGCCCGCCCATCTACCAGAAGTTTAATCCCTCCGATTCGCCCATTTATTATGTGATGCTCCATTCCGACACCCTCACGCTGGGCGACCTGTATGACTACGCCAACCAGGTCGTCGCCCGCAAGCTAAGCATGCTGGAGGGCGTCTCGAAGGTGCAGGTGTTCGGCGCGAAGCGCGCGGTGCGCATTCAGTTCAGTCCGGAACAGCTCTCCGCCTATTCGATCGGGGTGGACGAACTGGCCCTGGCGCTGCAGAGCGGCACGGTCAACATCCCTGGCGGCAGTCTGAACGGCGCCATGCGCACGTTCTCCATCCAACCGCAGGGCCAGCTCCGGTCGGCCCGCGAATACGGCGAACTCGTGATCGCCTATCGCCACGATGCGCCCGTGCGGCTGAAGGACGTGGCCCGCTGCGTGGACAGCGTCGCCAACGACCGCGTGGATATCCGCTACGCCCGGCATGGCCTGCCGGAGCACGACAAGTGTGTTGTCATGCCGGTCTCGCGCGTCAGCGGCGCCAACACCGTGGCCGTGGCCGACCGGATCGAGGCGACCCTGGACGCCGCCCGAAAGGAACTGCCGGGCTCGGTCAGCATTGAGACGATGTTCAACGGGGCCAAGCCCATTCGCGAATCGCTCGAGGATGTCGAGGTCACCGTGGGCATCGCCCTGGCCCTGGTGGTGCTGGTGATCTTCCTGTTCCTCGGCCGCTTCCGCGAGACGATGATTCCCAGCATCGTCCTTCCCGTCTCGCTGCTGGGCACGCTGTTCGTCATGCTGCTGTCGAAGTTCAACATCGACACGCTGTCCCTCATGGGCATCGTGCTGGCGGTCACATTCCTCGTGGACGACGCCATCGTGGTGCTGGAAAACACCGTGCGCCACCTCGACGAGGGCATGAAGCCCATTCCGGCGGCCGTGCGCAGCATGAAGGAGATCACCTTCACCCTCATCTCCACCAGCGTGGCCCTGATCGTCGTGTTCACGCCGCTGGTGTTCATGAGCGGCGCCGTCGGCCGCAACCTGAGCGAGTTCGCGCTGACCGTCATCTACGCCATCGTCATCTCCACGTTCGTGGCGCTGACGCTCTCGCCGATGATGTGCGCGCGTATCATCAAGCAGCGCCAGACGCCCAACCTTGTCCAGCGCGGGATCACGGCGACCATCGGCGGGCTGGTTCGCCAGTACGGCCGGGCGCTCCACTGGCAGCTCCACCACAAGTGGGTGGCGGCCGCGGCCTGGATCCTGTGTATCCTGGGCACGGCCGCGCTGTACGTCCTGCTGCCCAAGGCCTTCCTGCCGCCCGGCGACAGCAGCTTCATCATGGGCGCCATGCTCATGCCGCAGGGCGCGTCATCGGAACAGATGCAGGCCTTCCAGTCCAAGGCCACCGCCCTCGTCCGCCAGAACGCCCACGTCGTGCAAGTCGGCTCTGTCACCGGCCGGGCGCCCGGCGCCGACCAGAGCATGGGCTTCATTTTCGTCCGCCTGGCCCCGCCGCGCGGCCGCCCGCCCATCGAGCAGCTTGTCCAGCAGCTCATGGGCGGTTTGTCCGCGCTGCCCGATGGTTTTTGCGCCCTGCGCGCCATGCCGGTGCTCAAGATCAGCGCCGGCGCCGATCCCACCGCCGTCGGCAGCGACTACGCCTATCTCCTCATGGGCCTCGACCGCGACGCGGTCTATGACACAGCCTTCAAGCTCCAACAGGAAATCAGCGGCATTCCCGGCCTGTTGGCCGTCCAGAACAGCGTCAAGCTCAACATGCCGCGCCTCGACGTCAAGATTGATCGCGAGCGCGCCTCCGCCCTCGGCATCAGCGCCTCCGCCATCGAGCAGGTTCTGGCCCTGTGCTTCGCCGGCGGTTATGTCACGCAATTCACCACCGACCAGGACCAGTACCAGGTCATCGCCGAAGTCGAGCGGGAACACCAGCGCCTGCCGGAGAACCTCGCCATGCTGTATCTGCGCTCCCGCGCCACAGGCGGACTCGTGCCCCTGCAGTCCGTCGCGACGTGGACGGAAAGCGCCGGCCCCCAGAATATTCCCCATGCCCAGCAGCACGAGGCCGCGACACTGTCCTTCAGCCTGTTCCCCGGTATCCCGCTCGGCTATGCCGTCAAGGCCATCGAGGAGAAGGCCGCCCAAATCCTGCCGCCGGGCGTCACCGGCCGGTTCGCGGGCGACGCCCTGGAGTTCCAGAAATCCATCTCGAGTCTGGGCATCCTCCTGCTGATCGCCGTCTTCCTCAAGTACATCGTCCTGGGTGTTCTCTATGAAAGCTATATCCACCCGTTCACGATTCTGACCACGCTGCCCGTGGCGGTCTTCGGAGGCCTGTTCACCCTTTATGTCTTCGGAAGCCAGCTCTCGCTTTACGCCTATATCGGCCTGTTCGTGCTGATCGGGCTCATCACCAAGAACGGCATTCTGATGGTGGACTTCGCCCTCCAGCGCAAACGGGAGGGCCGGAACAGCTACGACGCCATCCACGACGCCTGCCTGGTCCGGTTCCGTCCGATCCTGATGACGGGCCTGTGCGCCATTCTCGGCGCCATGCCCATCGCGCTGGGGTACGGCGCCGACGCCTCCAGCCGCGTTCCGCTCGGCCTCGTGGTCGTCGGAGGCATGGTCTTCGCCCAGGTCATCACGCTCTTCGTGACGCCCGGCATCTATCTCTACATGGAGAAAATCCAGGAACGTTTCTTCAAAACGCGCGCCGATCTGGAGTAACCCGCTTGACAGCGCCCGCGAGTGACACTACAGTAGCACTATGAAAACCGAACTCGTTACGACGCTTAAACGGCAGGCGACCCGTCTTATTTCCGAACTCCAAGCGGAGCGTTCCCCCATCCTCATCACGGAACACGGAAGACCCGCGGCCTATCTGGTGGATGTGGAAACCTTTGATGCGCAGCAAAACCGCATCCGCATTCTGGAGGGAATAGCCCGCGGCGAACGCGCGGTCCAGGAAGGTCGAATCCTGACCCACGCGCAGGCAAAAAAAAGGATGAAACGATGGCTCGCCTGATTTGGACGGCGCCGGCGCTCCACGATCTCGATGCCATCGCCGAATATATTGCCTTGGACAACACCGAGGCTGCTCGACGGTATGTCCAAAAGGTATTTGCGGCGGTCGAACGGTTAGGACGGTTTCCGAAATCTGGTTCCATCCCTCCTGAAATTCCCCATCTACCCTATCGACACGTGGTTGTTTCTCCCTGCCGGATTTTTTACCGATGCAACACGGACACTGTGTTTGTCATCTTTGTCATGCGATCCGAACAGCTTTTACGGGTGGACGTTTTACTCGAAAGAGAGAAAGAGATCGGCGAACCCGAGGGACCGGGCGACAGCGCTAAAGCACGCCTCGCCTGACCTTAACAAGGAGAAAAATGAAACTATTTAGCATCGTTCCGATGGTGTGCGTTCTGGCGCTAGGTGCGGCGGCCGGGCCGGCCGATCCCGCCGGGACCAATGTGCCGGATATCCGCCTGGAGGAACTCAAGAAGGCCATCGCGGACAAGACGGTCGTGCTGATCGACTGCAACGGCAGCAAGTCCTATGCGAACGGCCACATTCCGGGCGCCATCGACTTCCAGGCCAACGCGCTTGATCTCGCCCAGGCTCTGCCCAAGGACAAGGCTGCGCTGGTGGTTGTGTATTGCAAAGGCCCCACGTGCGGCGCCTATACGGCCGCGGCCGATGCCGCGACTCAACAGGGCTACACCAACGTGAAGCACTTCTCCGGAGGGATCTCGGGCTGGGAAAAGGCCGGCGAGAAGCTTGAAGTGCCGGCCCTGTGCGAGAAGTGCGGGTTGGTCAAGGGCTCGCCCGGCTGCTGCAAGCCCGCGGTTCTTCCATCGCCAATGCGGCGTTGACATTCCTTCGCCTCCTGCTAGCCTTTTCACGGTGATGATAGAAACGGGTGATGAATCTCTGATTTTATCGCCCATTGCATATGATATGGCGTCACAATCAAAGATTGGACGATCACAGGTGAAGAAATATCGTAGCGTGATCATTGCAGTTCTTCTGACCATTGCTGCTCTGTCCGTTGGATTTGGATCTCCGATATTCAGTCAACATAGGGCGAATTCCCTTAAGCAAAAGTGCTTTAGCCATCTCATCACTATTGACCACTCGATGAATTGTGGTGGGATTGGTTACGGTCCCCCTGGAACACCCGTTGATCCGAAGGCCGTGCCGCTTGATGGCTGGCGTGGAGGTGGGAATACCTACAGCATCCGCAACTGCCCCTGTGGCCCTGAATATCAGATTGAATATCGAGTGGGGTCGCATCCTATTTGCCCCGTACACGGTAACCTCGTAGGCGAAAGTGGCCTGATCCACCATGGGCGGGGTCCAGTCCCGCTCCCGCCTTATCCTTTTCCGAAGTGGGGTTTTGCCACGTCAGGGATCTCCATTGTCTTCGCCCTTTTCGTGATCGTTGCCGTGTGTAAGAAACAACGTCAACAGACAACCGCCGAACCTTCTTCTGGCGATCCCTCGGCCCGCGCAAACGTGGTTACCGGAACGCCAGAGAAATGATATTCGCCGAGAAAGAAGGACAAGAACTGGAGCCATCGCAACGGAAAAGATTCCTGATGCGTGCAGGCGATGATACCTAGAGGGTCTAGGTATCATGGCGGACGGACTGATTTGACGTGACGAAAGCAGAGAAGCCTCCGCTCCGGAGTTGAACGGATTAACGGGCCGCCGGGCTCAGCCGAACGTCCGGCTTTCCGTTTCCGCGATTTTGGCCAGGCGGCGGCGGTGGCGTTCGGCGCCGCTGAACCGCGCGGCGAGAAAGACGAGGACCAGTTCCCAGGCGCTTTCCGGCTCGAGCACGCGGCCGCCCAGGCAGATCACGTTCATGGCGTCGTCCTCGACGCCCTGGCGCGCGGAAAACGATTCATGGATCAGGGCGGCCCGCGCGCCCGCCACCTTATTGGCGACCACGCACGCGCCCACGCCGCTGCCGCAGACGGCGATGCCGCGGTCCACGGCCCCGCGCGCCACCGCGTGCGCCAGGGGCACGACGGAGTCGGGATAGTCGTCATCCGCGTTCAACTGGCGGTTTCCGAAATCGACCACCTCGTAGCCGGCCTCGCGCAACCGTCCGGCCAAAAGTTCCTTCAAGTCGAATCCGCCGTGGTCGGCGGCGATGCCGATGCGTTTTGGGGCGCCGGACATCGTATTCATGGAATCAGGATGTCCCATCGTCAACCCTCCTCAATACTTGATGGAACATCCGTACGATTGGGTCGAGGGCGTTTCCACGGGTTTCCCCGCCATCGCCGCGTCGAGCGCCAGTTGCACATAGTTCTTGGCGGTCGCAACGTCTTCCAGCGCCGTTGTCGGCTTGTCGTCAATGGCGCCCTGATATATCAGTACGCCCTCGGGATCGATGACGAAAAAGTGCGGCGTGGTTTTGGCGCCGTATGCTTTCCCAACCCGGCCCTCGGGATCGAGCAGCAGCGCCGTCGCGGCGGCGCCCTTTTCCTTGAGCATCGCGTTCCATTTCTCCGGCGGATAGTGGCCCTGTTTTCTGGGCGACGAGGAATTGACGGTCAGCCACACAACGCCTCTTTCCGTATAGAACTTTTGCAGTTTCTGCATGTTGCCGGCGCCATAGTGCTTTTTCACGAACGGACAATCGAAATTGGTCCATTCGAGCACCACGGTTTTGTGTTTGAAAGCGGAGAGGGAATTCGTTTTCCCCTGGGTGTCCAACAGGCTGAAGTCGGGTGCCGGCTTGCCAATGACGGCGTCCTCCGCCCTCAGTCCGGAAATCAACCCCGCCGTCAGACACACCACCATCAACCCGATTTTCGCTTTCATGCTCTTTCTCCTTTTGTGTTTGTTTGTCGATACTCAACTATCTGAAATCACTCTTAACTACGAAACGCGCGAAATACGCGAAAGTGCAGAACATAAATTTACGCATAGGAATTTCGGATCTTCTCCCTACCGAGTGGGTAAAAACGATCGAATTTGCACCATATGAGGGATGAAACATGTTCCGATGCCCGCCGTGGAAAAGAATCAACGCACGGGGCCAACGGGGGTTGCGCTCTTGAGGCGGATCCCCGCACTCTATCCCTCCGCAAGAGTTCCGAGATGAAGAGGCATTGAATGCAAAGAAGCTTTCAAGCGTTAGATGGCCGGCAGCATGCAGGTCAGTATCTTCAATCGCAAATACTCCTCGTCGCGCAACCCGTAGGCGCGTCGCTGGATCACACGGATTTTGTTGTTGAGACCTTCGACGAAACCAAGAGAGACCTTGTTTTCGGGTTTGCAGTAGGCCGCGATTCCATCCCAGTGGCGATCGATCATGGCGGCGAACTTCTCGTAGGGTCCCAGGCGTTGCCACTTCAGAGAGTCGCGCCAGTTTTCGAAAAAGCGACGCGCCCAGCCTTCGACTTGGTAGTCCCAGAGTTGTCCGAAAGCCTCTTTGAGCACATAGGCGGTGTTCAACCGTTTGTTGGCTTTGAGCAGGAGTTTCAAGGACTGACGGCCCTTGCAGGTGAGGTTTTCTCGGCGAGAAAGCAAGGTAAACTTCTGGCCTTTGATGAAGCGCCGATTCTTGCCGGTCAACCGCGCATATTCGCTCTTGCGTACTGCATCCAACGCTTCGCCGAGATGGCTTATGACATGGAACTTGTCGAACATAATCGCCGCCTGCGGGGCTTTGGCGCTCGTCATGTTGCGAAACGGCTTCCACATGTCCATCACCGCCAAACGAAGGCCTCGGCATTTTCTCTCTCCCAGCCAATCGAAGAACTGCGCCATGCTCGCCTCGGAGCGATCCTGCCCGCCGAACCAGATCGGGCGTCGTCGTACCAAGTCGCTCACGACGATGCGATACGTATGTCCTTTCGCGATCGACACCTCGTCGATCCCGATCACCTTGGGACCTGGCAGGCCCAGTCGACGGAGCTGTTCCCGCATATATTGCTTTTCCAGCTCCTTGACCGTTTTCCAGTCCAAGCGTGTTTCTTGGGCCACGTCTTTGATCGTCGCGGCCCGGCACCGGCGCCCCACAAAGTAGGCGAAGCGCTTCGTGTAAAATGGGTAGTCCGCCAGCCAATCCAAGCGCTCCAGCTTCACAGCACCACACCCCATGCAGGCGATGCGTCGGACGTCCAACTCCAGGTAGATATGGGTATCGCCACAAGACAGATCTCTCACTCGGCGTACCCGGTGATCGTACCAACCGCTTTGGCTGCGCCCACAGGTGCCGCATCGCGTTTTTTTCCCCGCCGATGCAGGCGGATGACTCGGGCTTTCGGATCACCGAAGATGCCTCGGACTGGCGGGATCGGACGGAAACCGGCAAAGCGGTACGTGTCCCATAAGCGGTGGTGTTTTTGCATCCCAAATCCATACCAGATTTACGCCCCCCAAAATAG
>JACQHI010000374.1 GCA_016199105.1 Lentisphaerota bacterium
AAGGACGAGGCCTGCAACTCGGTTCCGTCATCGAGGCGGCCACTCAGGAGTGGCATATCCCGTGTCCGCGTCCGTGAGGACGTGGTTTCCATTTCTATCACTCACTTGTGCTATCTTCCAGAATTTATCCCAATAACCGGCCGCATGCACATCCATCTCCGGATAGCCAACGATCATACAGCCCGAAAACCTGTATTCGTCGGCGCGCTTCACCAACCCGGCGCGAACAGGATTTTCCAGGATATAAAATGCCGTTTTTTGGAACGCGTTTTTTCGCGTTCCTCCAGCCGCAAGACATGATCAAAATTCTGCTTCTGCAATTTGATGGGATTCAGAAAAAGATTAACGTAACGATGGAGAAAACGAAGGGCCTTCAATTGATGGCTTCTCTCCGTAATTCCCAGCAACAACAGATGAATATGATCGGGCATGACGCAATAGACCGGGCAGGCCAACTCACAGGAGGCTTGGGCATGCAAAAGCAATTCGCGAAACCGATTGTGAAATCCATCGCCAAGCCAGCCTGTTTGACGATTGTTGACGTTCATGACCCAATGAACGGCAGCCTGCCCGGCATAATGTTGCGCGTTGAGTCGAGGCAAATGGGCATGATCATTCGTCATACGTTCCCCGATCCCGCCACCGCGTCACCCTTCGACAAGCTCAGGGCCGGCCGCGGCGGCCCCTCAGACGCGTTCGAACACCGCGGCGATCCCCTCGCCGCCGCCGATGCACAATGAAGCCAAGCCGAACCGGGCCTGGCGGCGTTTCATGGCGTGCAACAGGGTCGCCGCGATTCGCGCGCCGCTGGCGCCCACCGGATGACCCAGCGCGATGGCGCCGCCGTTCACGTTCAACCGGGATTCATCCGCCCCCAGCTCCTTCAGGACGGCCAGCACTTGCGCGGCAAAGGCCTCGTTGATTTCGATCGCATCCATCTGCTCCAGCTTCAACCCGGCTTTCGAGAGCGCCTTCCGGATCGCGGGCGCCGGCCCCATTCCCATGAAGGCCGGATCAACGCCGGCTGTCGCCCAACTCCGGATCACGGCCATCGGCTTCAGACCCCGCCGGGCCGCGGCCTCGTCCGACATGATCAGCGCCGCCGCGGCGCCGTCGTTGATCCCCGAGGCGTTTCCGGCCGTAACGACGCCGTCCTTCTTGAACGCGGGCTTCAGTCGGGCCAGGATCGCCGCCGTTGTCTCGGGACGCGGATATTCATCCTTCCGGAACACGAGGGGCTCCTTTTTCCGCTGGGGCACTTCCACCGGCACGATTTCGTCGTCGAACAGGCCCTGACGCCAGGCCTCGACGCATTGTTGCTGACTCCGCGCCGCGAAGGCATCCTGGGCTTCCCGCGAAATCCCATACTTGCCGGCGACATTTTCCGCCGTGATGCCCATGTGGCAATCGTTGTAAACATCCCAGAGCCCATCGCGGAGCATGGTGTCGATCAGCGTGCCATGACCGAGCCGGTAGCCGAAGCGCGCCTGGTCCAGAAGGAACGGAGCCTGACTCATGTTTTCCATGCCGCCGGCCAGGACGACCTCGACTTCGCCGGCCCGGACCGCCTGGGCGGCCAGGACAATCGCCTGCAGGCCCGAGCCGCACATCTTGTTCACGCTCCAGGCCGTCGAGGACTGCGGCAATCCCGCCGCAAGCGCCGCCTGCCGGGCCGGATGCTGGCCCAGTCCCGCCTGCAGGATCTGGCCCAGAATAACATCCTCCACCTCATTCGGTTGGACATGGGCCCGGCGAAGAACTTCCGCCAGCACCACCGCGCCCAGTTTCGGCGCGGCAACCGTGCTCAACGCGCCGCCGAAACTGCCGATCGCCGTCCGACAGGCCTCCACAACAACCGCGTTTTTCATGACAAATACTCCCAGTGTTCGGGGTTCGGGGTTCGGGGTTCAGGGAATCCAATAAAACCCCACATCATTCCTCATCCAATGCATTTTCAACACTCACTTCTGTGCCACCAAGGTTCATCGCACACGATATAGTTCAGGGACAGACTTCTTGCTCTCCTAACCGAACTCTGAACCCCGAAATCTAATCCCCCCCAGACAGCCGCAAACCCATTTTTTCGTTCCTGAAAATCCGGGGATCCATCCGTTTCAGATCCGGCGCGATGGCCGGCTTGAAATCCATCAGGGCCAGCACGTCGTTTTCAAGCTCGATGCCGGGCGCGATTTCCGTCAGCACGAGTCCGCCCTCCTTCAACATGAACACGGCGCGTTCGGTCACATACAGTACGCTCTGCAGGCGCTCCGAGGCCAGGCGCCCGCTGAAGCTGATCTGCTCCACCGCCTTGATGAACTTCCGATGCCGGCCCTCCCGCAGAATGTTCAAGCGGCCGTTCTCGACCGCGATGTCCAGATCGCCCGCGGTGAACGTGCCGCAAAAGACGACTTCCCTTGCGTTCTGACTGATGTTCACGAAACCGCCCACTCCCGCGACGCGCGTCCCGAATTTGCTCACATTCACATTGCCTTCCTGGTCCGCCTGCGCGAGCCCCAGGATGGCGAGATCCAGCCCGCCGCCGTCGTAGAAATCGAACTGGTACGGCTGGTCCACAATCGCTTCCGGATGCGCACTGGCGCCGAAGCTCAAGCCGCTGGCCGGCACTCCGCCGATGGGCCCCGCCTCCACCGTCAACGTGAGATCCTTGAACACGCCTTCCTCGGCGGCCACTTTCGCCACGCCTTCCGGCATCCCGATGCCCAGGTTCAGGATGGCGCCCGTCTTCAATTCCATCGCCGCGCGCCGGACGACCAGTTTCCGTTCGTCGAACGGCATCGCCCCGAGCGTGTCCGTCGCCGCGGGGGCATCGCCGGTATAGGCGGGATTGAACGCCTCGGCAAAGGTTTGTTGGTGCTGCGCCGGCTCGGCTACCACCACGGCATCCACAAGAATGCCGGGAATTTTCACCCGCTGGGGGTGGAGTGTCCCCGAGGGAACCACGCGCTCGACCTGCACGATGACGCGGCCGCCGGAATTCCGGACCGCCTGCGCGATGGACAGCACCTCGAAAAAGCCCGCCTCCTTTTCCATGCCGATATTGCCGCGCGCATCGGCCGTGGTGCCGCGCAGCAGCGCCACGTGGATGGGGAACGCCTTGTAGAACATCCACTCCCGCCCTCGAAGGTGAATGAGTTCGACCAGGTCCTCGGTGGTCCGGGCATTCAGTTTGCCGCCCGCGTTCCGCGGATCGATGAACGTGCGCAAGCCGACATGCGTGATCGTGCCGGGCTTGCCAGCCGCAATGTCGCGGAAGAGATGGCTGATCACCCCCTGGGGGAAGTTGTAGGCCTCGATCGCGTTGTCCACCGCCAGCTTGCCGAGGGCCGGCGCCAGGTTCCAGTGCCCGCCCACCACCCGTTTGATCAGTCCCGCATGGCCCAAATGATTCAAGCCGCGGGTTTTCCCGTCGCCCTGCCCGGCGGCATAGACGAGGGTCAGGTCGCGCGGCCGGCCGGTGGCCAGGAATCGCTTTTCCAGGGCGGCCGTCAGAGCCTCGGGATGGCCGTTCCCCACGAAACCGCCGCTGGCGACGGTCTCGCCATCCTGGACCAGCGCCATGGCTTCCTCTGCGCTCAACTGTTTGACATTCATGGTCGTCCTTTTCGAGCGGGCATCGTAGATCGGGGACCACCCTCCGGGAAAGCAAATAATGACTGGCGATGCGCTCGCCCGGCGCCGAACGGCGGCCGTCATTCGATGGCGCCCGACAGCCACGACCAATCCGTATCGACGGACACGCAGAGCACTTGATTGTTGCCCGCGTCGATTTCGTAGCGGCGATCCATGGATTTCACGGGAATGAGTCCGGAATGATTCACAAACCTGTACCGGCCTTCCTCCTGCGGCACGATCGCGGCGTTGTCCTTGAGCACGTCGATGGAGGACTGGATCAGGGCGCCTTCTTCATACGGCAGCCAGTCTCCCTGGATGGGCAATTGATAAGCGATCAGCACGCCCTGTCCGGAGCAATTCCGGCATTGCCGTTCTCCCTGGCAAGCCGCGCACGGTTCGGTCGTGGCCTTCCCCTTGACGCCCTTGCATATCTCGCACACCTTCGCTGTCTTGCCGGTGGATTGACATGGGGCGCACGACGCTTTTCGACCAAGCCCCCCGCAGTCGGGGCACTTGCCCGATGCCCCGCAGGCCGTGCACGAGTTCCACCCGCGCCCCTGACACCGGCTGCAACTCATCGTTCTTGGAGTCTTGATCCGGCCCGTCCCGGAACAATTCGTGCAGTCCACGTTATAAAAATGCCCCCGCCCCTTGCATTCCTCGCACTTGACTTCCTTGCCGCCCCAGCGCGGGGTCGTATGCCCGGTCCCCTCGCACGTCTTACAATCGACACTGTAAATCTTGCGAGACCCATGACAACGCGGACAGATGGTTTCCGAGTCCTGGCTCCATTTTCCCCGCCCCTGACATTCCGCGCACGGGATTTGGGCATTGGCCACCCCGTTACACTTGGAGCAGCCCCCCGTTCCCCTGCAGCCGGCGCAAAGACAGGCCGGACATTTCTGGCCGATCGTTCCCGTTCCAGAGCATGCGGCGCATTTCTCGGGCTCATTCGTCCGGACCCCGCTCCCTTTGCAGAGGGGACATGTCCCCCCTTCGCAATCGGGGCAAAGCGAGGCCAGCACCAACCAGCGAACGGAATCGACCGGCATGAAGGCCTCCCACTTCGAGACATCGTTCGTGCCGCTTCCCAACAGACCATCGAGAGATCGGCGCGCCATGTTTGCCTTGTTGAAATCGGCGTCGCGCAACGCCTGCCGGTACTCCGCAAAAGCCTTCTTCTTCAGAACGTCTTCCGGATTCTCCACCGGCCGAACGTCCGGCTTTCCGGCATCGGCGAGCCTGCGGCTTTCCAGAGCCCGGGCGTCCTTCCACTGCTCATAGAAGCGGAAGCCGAACCAACCGCCCACGCCAAGAATAAACAGAACCATGATGGCGCCCAGCCAGGAAGACCGCCCGGACGGGATGGCAAGCGGCTCCTCCGTCGCGTCGGCCTCCGGTTCGCCCATGGAAGCGCGGCATTTGCCGCAATATTTCTGATTGCTTCCACCGGCGGTTCCGCAAATGGGACAGCGAACCGCAGGGTCCGTTTTCAGGGGCGCGGGCGCCGGTGGCGTCTTGGGCGGGATGGGGACGGGCGATGGCGCCGGCTCCTGCTTCATCGCTTTTGACACCGAGGGAATCGCCGGCTGCGGCGGAGGCGTTGCGCTCTCGGGACTGCTCGTTTTCGGGGCCGGCGGGGCTACGGGCGGCCTAAGCAGGATTCCCACAGCCTTCCTGGGCTTTGTCTGAAGCGGTTGAGGCGCCGCCGGAACGACTTCCTCCGCCTGACAGTCAACACAGATCACCGGCTGACGGATCATGCTCCGCGGCGCCGACATGGCGGAACCGCACGAGCCGCACGACCACCACACTTCGGGGCTGGGCACTTCGACCACTTCGCCGCAGTCCGGGCAATGGAACGTCCGTCCGACACCCGCATCGTCGATCGCCAGCGATTTCGCGCACTCGCAGTTGAAATACAAGGTCGCCATACCGCCCTCCCCCGCCTCGCTATCGTCCCCTATCCCATCTCAAGAATGGCCATGCCGTATGACGGAAGCAGGGTGGACAACTTCACATGAAGCCCTTCCCCCACAGCTTGAACGCGGCACGGCACGGGTTTCGGTCCGGACAAGGGATCCAGACGGATAGCCCGCCTGAGCCGGGTTGCGCCGGGGATCCGGATGCTCGCAGGCGCCGGATCCGTCCAGAGATTGATGGCGACGATTTTTCTTTCCCCTCCATTGCGCAAGTCAATGGGAAAGAGATGCGGGGCGCCATCGGTCATCGCCGGACGTTTTCGCCCCGCCAGCCGGCGTATCAGGTTCTGGGCCAGCGTCTGACGCTGAAAATTGAAATTCCAGCAGCCAAGCTCCTCATTCAACGGAAACGCGCTCACCGCCACACGGCCCCCCCATTCGTTGGCGAATACGGATAACCCCGTGCCGACACGCCGGTTCATGAAGTCAACGATGTCCGTCCAGGTTTCGGCGCCCTTCGCGGCCTCGAAGCGCAGGACACGTTGAAACAGATTCGCGCCGGCATGGAAAGCGGGGCGCACTCCCGTCCGGGCCGATACAACACGCTCAACCGCATAGGCATCGGTTTCCCGGTTCATCCAATTTCCGATCCGGATTCCCAATTGACGCCCGAATCCCCGTTGACAGAGAATGTCGGCCGCCCCGGCGTCCAGCCAAAGTCCAAACCGGAGCAGCTCACGGACTTCAGCGTCCGAATAGGCCCAGGCATTCTGCCCCCAGAGGACGTTCACGCTTTCGGAGAGCCGCCGCTGACAGGCGATCCCAAGCCCGCCCAGAAGGAGCCCCGCGGCCCCGGAAGAGCAGACGAGCTGCCCGTACGTCGCGCCCGCGGGCAATCGGAGTTGTTCCGCCACATCCTCCCGGAACGGCACCCCCACGCCGGTCGTTTGGAGGTCGCGGGAAAAACGAGCCGACAGCCACTCCAGGGCGGGGCGCGCCCGATCCAACAGTTGACCGATGCCTTGCTCCTCAAAGACGCCATTCCCCACAAAGGGATGCAGATCGAGCAGCAGCCCCTCCGAACCCAGGATCTTGCACAAGGCCATCTGCGCGAACGTGGAGGTGTCCGACTTGTTGAAACGGCCAAAGGGAAAGTTCTCGATTTCCGGATGGGATTCCACCCAGCGCGGTCGCAATTCCCTCTGCTGATCCAGGAGATTGAAGGAGGAAATCAGCCCCCCGCTCACCGCCTCATTATAAGGGGCGAAATGCGGACGGTGTATGGCGCGGCCCCGGATGGACATGGCTTTGAAAAGGCCGTCCCACCGGCGTCCCTCCGCGGCATGCACGTCCGGATGGCTGCTCATCAGGCCAAGGGTTGCCCGGGGATTGGCGGACTCCACCGCCTGTGCGAGCAGTCGGGCCACAGATTCCTGGTTCTCCCGCCAGAGTTCCAGCCAGAGCCTGCGCCAGGGATGCGGCTGCCCGGGCTTGAGCACGGCCTTCAGCACCTGTTGGCGCGTGACGGACCGGCCCACTTTCGCTGAAAATTGCTTCAGCATGGCCCCGCTGAAATCGCCGCCCCAGTCGAGCGGCTCATGATTGTGATACCGGAAATCGTCCTCGATCCAGAGCGTCCCAAAACCCAGCGAAGCCATCCGGTGATAAAAGTCGGCGATGGCTTTTCGCCAGCGCGGACAGGCAAAGGACGCGACAGCCTGTGCCACGCGACCGGAGGGCGCCACCATGCATTCGAACTTCTGTCCCGCCCTCAATCGGCGCCCGCGGTCCGCATGCAGAGTCGTCTGCCACGGATTGAGATTCACGGAAATCCCCGCCCTCCGGAACAGCGGCAGGATGCGCTTGAACATGGCGATCACCGCGGCGATTTCCGAGCCGGTCAGGTGTCCGCGATTCCATTCCTCGGCGTTGGTGAAAAGATGCACGGCCCGGATGCCATGCAGGCGGCAGAATTTCACGACGTCCTTCGCGCGGGATATCGCCTCGGGGCCGGGCAGGATCTGAAAGCGCAAACCGTAGCGGACTGTGTCGGCGGGAAACCGACGCAGGTTCATCGTTGGACTGGCCTTTATTTGGTTCACGAATCAATTCACCGGGGAGGCATTCAAGAACGAGGCAACTACGAAATACGCGAAAAGCGCGAAAAAAAGCGAAGGCAATGAATATTTCGTTGCCCTATGTTCAGCACTCCAACACATTTCGTGTATTTCGCGTGTTTCGTAGTTAGAAGTCCGTCTCGCTACGGGGGAAAGATACAAATCGCCTGGCCCCCTGACAATGCCAAAATGCGCATTTTCGTTTCGACAACCGGCGGATACCTGCTATATGCTTCTTTCGAAATGAAAACCAAACACCGCTTCGACAAGTTCATCAAGGAAGCGTTGAAACTGGGCGCGCGGGATGCCCGTGTGATCCATCCGAAAAGCGTGGCCACCGGCGCCTGGGTGCGCATGAAATGCCGGTACGGTTGCGATGGCTATGCCCGGTGCCTGACGTGCCCGCCCAACTCCCCCACCCCCGAGGAAACGGCGACAGTCCTGTCCGGCTATCGGACCGCGCTCCTGCTTCACGGCGACGATCACACGGACATCACCCGGATTGCGGTGACTCTTGAGCGGTCGGTCTTTCTGGACGGGTATTACAAGGCGTTTTCGTTCGGCTCCGGTCCTTGCCGGCTCTGCCCGGAATGCAACCTGAAAACCAGGGAGTGCCGTCATCCCTATGAAGCCCGCCCGGCCATGGAGGCCTGCGGGATCGACGTGTTTCAAACGGCGCGCCGCGCCGGCTTTCCCATCGAGGTGGTCCGCGACCAGGGCGACACACAGAATTATTACGGGCTGGTGCTGATCGAATGACCGCGGACGCGGTGGAACGCGTCCCTCCCAGTCAACCCGACAGCCGTGAAACCGCATAACCCATGCCGGTCGTGCCGAAGCCGTTCCCGGTGTACCAGCACCGGTATTGATCGCGATACGGGATCACGGTCGGATAACTCCGCTGATGATCGTCGAAAGCGGACGGCGCTCCCGCGCCCAGTTCGCCCTCCGGCCCGACCCGGCTCGCCCACGTCCAGTGGAGCCCATCCCGGCTCGTCAGCCGATGGACGCGATACGCCGTTCCAAACGTGTTGACCCACAAGACATATCCCGACTCGTCGCGGACCACACAGGGCTTCGAACAGATATATTCATAGGGTTCCACGTCGAATCCGCGCGGGCTCACCAGTAATTCCGGCGCCGGCTTGCTCCAATGCAGCCCGTCCTCCGACTCCGCATAGGCAATGCCGATGCGGGGAATGGTGTCGCCATGCCCGGTGGTCACGCCTTCGGGCTTGGGGCCATAAGCGCCGATGGCCGTGTAGTACATCCGAAACCGGCCGTTTTCAAGAAGCACCCAAAGGCTTCCCGTGCCTTTTTGGTCATAGGGGCGATCGAGCGGTATGATGGGATTGTCGGCGACGTATCGCCAGGAGCGGCCGGCATCCTCGGATATCGCGACGCCCGTGGTGTTGGGAAGCCGGCCATCCGGCCGTTTGGAGCCCCACGCGCAGAAATACAGGAGCCAATACGTCTCCGTCACCGGCAGAAGGAAGGGGAAGGACGGCCCGCCGGTGTTATACGGTTTGTCGCTTTGCGGTCCAATGAGCGGGCCGCCGATCGGCGTCCAGCGGTTGGGCTGCTCCACCGGCGCCTCGGCCTGGAGGATGACGTGCCGTCCGTCGGCGTCCGTCCCCCAATAGACCATCCGGTAACGGTCGCCCAGTTGCACGACATGGGCGGCCCCCGCCCGCCGGGCATCGTGCCGGCCGTGCATCTGGCCGGGCACGATCACGGGCGACGCCGGATCGATGGTCCACTGTGTCATTCGCCAATCCCTTTCGTTGAATTCACCCAAAACCGTCGGCATCGTAGCCGACGCTTCCCGTCCCGCCAAGCGCAAACCACCCCTATCCCCTCGGTTACAGGATGGTAGTCGGCGCGCCGGGGACACAGCCCCGGCCTACACCACCCCGTAACGGAGAAATTGTGAAAAAAATACAGAGACACGGTCACGCGGAGCGTGACCCTCCCACGTGAGTGGCGTTGCCACAACGTGGCTCACGCCAAAACAACGGTTTTTTCGATCGATCGCCCGTGAATTTGGCAACGCCATCATTGCGACCCCGCCAAAGTTGAATTTTCCTCAAATGAAAATCGGCCATTTTTCCGGTTTTACAAGGAATTCCGCTTGTCTTCAAGAAAGCGGCTTCCTACTCTGTAGCCGTGTCTCAACACTCGTCGCCTGGGTGGCGGAATGGCAGACGCATCGGACTTAAAATCCGATGGCCCTAACGGCCGTATGGGTTCGACTCCCATCCCAGGCATCTTATTATCGTGCAATAAATCTCGTCATCGCGCGTTATCCATGCTATACAACCGGTGTTGTTTTACAAGGAGACACTTATGAAAATCGTCTGCTCCCGGATGCTTAGGCTCGTCATGCCTGCCTTATCGATCGCCGGTCTTCTCACCCCGGCACTGGCCGACACCAACACCTGGACCACGGAAAGCACCCGTATCGGTCCGCGGGGTGCTTCCAGCATGACGGCCACCGGAACCGCCACCCGCCTTCACCGCCGTGGCCTTGGCGGAACTGGAACGGGCACGCAATGGAACGTGGACCGGCAGGGCGTGACGGCGGGCGGGCAGACGTGGCAGTCCGACACTCAGGGCAGCGGCCAGAGAACCACCAACGGTTATGCCTGGTCCTCCACGACCGTCGGCTCCAACGATGCCGGCGGCTCATGGACCACGGACCGCGACGGCCAGAGAATCACCAATTCCGACGGCACCGTGACGATCCTTCGGGATGCCTCGACGACACTCGATAACGGCAAGACCGTTTCTTCATCCTCAACGACTACCGTGACCCAAACCGACGACGGGCGCGCATGGACCACCGAAGGCAGCCGGGTCGGTCCGCGCGGAACGGGCACCATGTCCGCCGCCGGGTCGGGCTCCCGCACGGCCACCGGCGCCGTGTGGAGCGTGGATCGCGACGGCACGACGGCGGGCGGCCAGGATTGGACATCGCACACGGACGGCTCGTCCAGCAGGACGAACGGCGCCCGCCGTTGGAACTCGGCGACCCAGGGCAGCACGGAGAGCGGCAAAACCTGGCGGACCGACCGGCAGGGCGAAGCCGAGACTACCGACGGCACACGGACGGTGAACCGCAGTTCGCAGACCACCGGATCGGATTCCGGCGGTGAAAGGACAAAGAAGTCCAGCAGGTCTAAGAAATCCGGCGCCAGGAGGGCACAGGAATAGATTGCGCAATACTTGAAGGGCGGGCACGTCAGCAGACTGCCCGCCGTCTTGCCGGGGACGTGAGTCCCGTTGAGACGGGCCACGTGAGTCACGTGATTGCCATCCGTCAGCCGACGGATGGCTCACGCCAACGTCCCTCACGGGAACGGAAGAAAGGCCGGCGGGCAGTCCCGAGCGACATGCCCGCCCTACAAAGAAAAGGCGATGATGTCGTTGTTCGCTGCCAATGTCGTTCCAGAGTAACGCTGTAACGGCAGAGATGGTGGATTGTTTCTGATTCCTCCCGGCTTCACTGCATCCGCATCAGGATGACGGTTGCGATCAGCGCGGCAAACGCGAAACGATACCAGACGAAAAGCCTGAAGTCGTGTCCGGCGATGTAGCGGAGCAGATACTTGATGGAGAGAAAGCCAAAGACCGCGGACACGATGAAGCCGGCGGCCAGTGCGGCGTAATCCGCGCCGTCCAGGACGTGTCCGATTTTCACCAGTCCCGCGCCGAAGATGATCGGGATCGACATCAGGAAACTGAAGCGGGCCGCGTCCTCACGCCGAAAGCCGAGTCCCAGCGCCGCCGCGATGGTGCTGCCGCTGCGCGACACGCCGGGAATCACGGCCAAAGCCTGGCTGCAACCGATCAGCAGCGCGTCCCACCAGCGGATGGCCCCGAGTTGCTTTTGACGGCGGCCATAGCGGTCCGCGACCATCAGGATCAGCCCAAACCCGACGAGCACCGCCGCAATCAGCGTCGGAGCGCGAAACGTGGTTTCAACCTGCGTTTCGAAAAGTTTACCGATCACCGCCCCGGGCACGCTGGCAATCGCCAGCAGCCAGACCATGCGCTGGTGCGGGTCATTCCGCCAATCGCGGGTGGACCGGAACAGGGACCGCCACAAACCCCGGGCGAGGAGCAGCACATCGCGGCGGAAATACACCAGTACCGCGGCCAGCGTGCCCCAGTGGAGCATCACGTCGAAACCGAGCCCCGGATCGTCCCAGCCGAACAACCACGGCACAATGACCAGATGGGCGGAGGACGAAATGGGCAGAAACTCACCGAGCCCTTGAACCATCCCCAACACCATGGCTTGCAGCAGGGTCAATTGCATTTCCCTTCAAAACAGCAGGGTTCACAGTTCACCGTTACAGGGTTCGGTAAGGAGCGTCTTATCACAGGAACCGCTGCAGGGTCAATTTTACTTTGCCTTTTCCCAGCAATCGGTTAGGTGTGCGGTGGCGGTGGCCCGCCTGCCCAGGAGGCTACGGTCACACTGAGTGTGACCCTCCCAATCCGACCGTCTTCGTTTCCCCGGGAGGGACGCAGTCCCTGCGTCCGGCTTCGTCCAAGTGTACGCGATTGCGCAGTCTGCCCGTCTGCGTGCATGAGGGAGCGTCGGCCACCTCATGAGTTTAAAAAATATCTTCGCCGGGTTGTTGGGGTTCGCGTGGCGGCGGCGGGTCAACTTTCTTCGTCTTGATAATGATCAATTCGTCCTTGAATCGTCTGCTCAGGGTAAACCCAGGGATGCCCCATGCAATGCCAACCGTTGGCCAGAAACTCGACGACGTAGGACATGGCCGCATTTCGGAAATTGATCGTGGGCACTGTGATGGCGCGCAGGCGTGCTGCCGTTGGTTCGTGCTGAATGACGCAGTTTGTTGTCGCATAACACGCGCCGCAAGCCACAGACGCTTTGTTCGCCAATGGGTTATCATTTGTATTGCCGGCTTCCGCCGCGAGGGCGGCAACGATTGACACCAGGAATAGAAATATCCGATTCATTGGTAACTGCTTATATTGTTATGTCAAAATCATTTACA
>JACQHI010000364.1 GCA_016199105.1 Lentisphaerota bacterium
ACTGTTCGACGCGCCGCCCGCCGCCGTCACCGTCACTGCTCCCGAGTAATAGCCCGGCGCCAGCGTCGCGGTATCGTACAACACCTGCACCGTGTTCGTTCCGCCCTGGCTCGTGCCATCCGCCGGGCTCTCCGAGAACCACGAGGCGTTATCGCCTATCGTGTAGTTCATCGCCAGCCGCGGCTCCGCGCTCCCGTTCCACACCTGGAACCCCTGCCCGGCGGCCGTATGCGCCTCCGTCACTTCGTTGCTCAAGCTCAACGGACTCACTCGCAGCCCCGGGATCGCCCTCACTTCCATCACCACCGTGAGCACGAGAGGTGAGTTGAATGCCTGCAGACCGCTGGCGACATCCACCGCCGCCACGCTGAGATGCCCCGTATAGACACCCACCGCCAGGCTCGCCGTGGCGTAGTTGATGACAATCGGATCGTATTCCCCGGAACTCGTCCCGTTCGTCGGCGTCACGCTCAGCCAGGCGGCGTCCGAGACGATCTCATAATAGAGCGCGTTCATGCCCGCGGAGTTCCAGACTTGGAAGCTCTGCATCGAGGCGTTCGTCCCCACCGTGATCGAGCGGAAGAAGTTCGTGGGCGAAACGCCCGGGATAGGCAATACGCTCATCACCACACGGACTGTTTGAAACACCACTTGATACGCCTCATACCCATCCTGGAAAGCCACCGACACTTCCCCGGTAAAAATCCCCGCATCCATTCCGGCCGAACTGCAAGTCACGGTGATGGTGTCGTGTTCTCCGGTGCTCGCGCCGGAAACGGGCAAAACGGAAAGCCATGGAACATTGGTGGACACGCTATACGTCAGAAGCGCATTGGTGGGAAGCAGATTCCACGTTTCAAAGGTCAGATTGGACGACGCATCGATAGGAATGCTGCAGGCCAGATTGGTCGTGCTGACGCCGATATCCGGAAGCCTGCCCCGCACCACCGTGCCGAGTGCGCCGTTCGCCACGGTACTGACACCGTTCGTAACGCTGATAGCGCCGGCGAACGTATCGTTGATGCTCCACAGGGCAATGCGGCCGCCGCCGCCACTGCCGCCAGGATTGGCCGTACTACCACCGGCCGCCGACAGCGTGCCGGTGCCGCCCAAGGACCGGCCGATGAGATAAATGCCTCCGCCCGAGCCCCCGCCATTGTTCTGGACACCACCGCCATGCCCATCCGCGTTCAGCGCGCCATCGTTGGTGATGCCCGCACGGGCGAAAATACGGATCAGACCGCCGCCATTGCCGCCGTAATTATCTATTGTAATATTATTGTAAGCCGTGCCAACGTTACCCGTCCCGCCGCCACTGCCGGGGTCCGCCGGCCCATTCGCCAAGCCATAGGCCGGGCCCATAGCCGCCGGATTCGTATAGCCGCCGGCGCCCCCATAGCCACCACCCGAACGCAATCCCCCTTTGCCGCCGCCAGAGGCGGAGACGCCAGCCCCGCCGGCAAATCCGCGCGACGTCGCATTGATACCCCCGTACGGCCGGATGGTCAGCGAGTTGGGCTTGAACAGGACGGAGCCTCCGTTAGTCGGATGGGATACCATATAAATCCAGGAGTTGGAATACACCACGGCAGCGCCCTGGACGACGGCCACGGCGCCATAATTGGTCGTTGTGGAATTCGTCAGTCCACCGTAGAGATACAGGTTGCCGCCGTTGCTCACGACAAGGCTGCCGCCCACCCACAGCGCCGGCCCCCCCGTCATGCTCGTGTACCGCACACAGCCGAGGTTATTCGCCACGACCGCGTTCGTTATCAACGCGTCACCGCCCAGTTGCAGGGAACCGCGATCCACGATCCTCAGGTCATTGAGCACCGATAGCTGAAATCCGGCGGCGACAAAGCGGACCGTGCAATTGCTGACGACGAGATTGGTCGGCGCCCAGGAGGAAACACCCACGATCTCGCCGTTCAGACGGGACATGGTTTCCGTCAGAAAGTACCCATCCGGAAAATAGAGCGTCCCCAGATGGGCCGTAGTTCCATATCCCCCCCCCGTCACCGACATGCTGATCGGCGGGACCGGCAACGCAGCCTGCGCCGCCGGATCATACGCAAGGGCGATGCGTCCACCGCCGCCACTGCTGCCGGAGCCGCTCGTGTCGTTGCCATTCGCCCTAATGGCGCCGATGCCCGCCACCGTTCCGCACGTGATCCACACGCCGCCGCCCGAGCCGCCACCGCTATGGAGTGTCCCCAATTGGCCGTTGGCGGTAATGACGCCGTTGAGGGTCAGCAACCCTGAAGCGTTAATGCGCACGGCGCCACCCCCATTCCCGCCCCGGGATGGATTGCTGCTGCCACTGCCGCCACTGCCCGCGTCACTCGGCGCGGCGGGATTCCCGTACGGATTGCCATTGAGCCAATAGATATTTCCACCCGCACCGCCATAGCCGGCGCCGGACCCGGCAGTATATCTGCCGCCACCCGGCCCATGCCCCACCGTGCTCGCCCCCGGCCCGCCGGACCAGCCCTTGGCGTCCACATTAACGATCCCCCCGGCATCAAGCGTAAAATTATCGCACGTAATATAGACTCGGTTGGACATGAAGCCGTTGGACAAGCTGCCGATACACGTCACCACGCCGTTGGTAAGAATGGTGACATTGGCGGCGGAAAGCAGCGCGGTATTCCAATTGCTGAACGTCAACGTTCGCGCGCCGGCGTTGGCGCTGCCCAGCGTGAAGGACGCCAAATACGGCGTGGCCATGGTGAGGAACACGCTGGCGCCGGCGTTGGTGACGACCACGTCGTCACCGGCCACCGGCAAGCCGCCGTTCCAATTGGCGCCCGTGCTCCAATCGCCGACCCCCACCTGCCAGGTGCGGGTGGCCGCTTGCGTCACGGGCGCGAAAAGCCCCAGCAGCAGACACACCATCGTTATGGATCTCAAGCGCATGATTAACAACTTTACTGAATTGCGTTGACACCGTTTCCCGAGCGACGGTCCAGGCACGCCCGGGCTTATCATTCGTTGCGGAGCGGTAGCCTTCACCGTCCGATGCCAAAACTATTGCCTATTGACACGAAAACCACAACGATGCACTATTGCTTTAACTATTCATCCGTTGCGAAGCTATCCCATGAACAACCGCCACTTCGATCCGGGAATGCGGGCAATCCTCCTGCACCCCGAACGCTGGCGCCTCATAACCCCCTTCTTCCCCCCGGAGGTCGGCCCCGTGACAAACGGCCGGCACCAGCGCTGGCGGGAGACGCATGAGGCGGCGCCTCATGCCCTCTCCATGTTCGACATACTGGTCGCCCTGCGCGACCGCACGGTGCGCGGCTTCGGCAAAGCCGTTTATCCCTGCGTACCGGGGACGGTGTTCGTCTTCGACGAGTCCACAC
>JACQHI010000360.1 GCA_016199105.1 Lentisphaerota bacterium
CCGGATAATGGCACGTTCGAGCTGGCCGCTTTCGGGCGCTACCTGATGCGCGACCCCGGAGTCTACTCCTATAACTGGAACCATCCCGAGGAACGCGCGCCGTTTCGAGCCACCGCGGCGCATCAAACGTTGACGCTCGACGGCGCCGACAGCGCGCGCGCCGGACGTTGCCTGGACTGGTGCGCCGAGGACGGTCACGGCCACGCCTGGCTGACGGTGGAGAATCGAGCTTATCCCGGCCTGATCCATCGGCGGACGGTTTTTTTTGTGGCCCGACGCTGGTTTGTGCTGGTGGATGAAGCCTGCGGCGACGCCGCCGGCGTTTTCGATCTTCATTTTCAATTGACGCCCGGCCCCGCTCGCGTGGACGTTTCGCAAAAAAGCGCTCGCACCGATTTTCCGACGGGCGGCAACGTCCTGGTCTGGGCGGATTCGCAAGCGCCGGTGGATCTGCGGGAGGAAGAGGGCTGGTTTTCGGCCGCCTTGAGGCAGAAAGAGCGGCTGCCGTCGTTTCGCTATCGGCATCGGCAATCGGCGCCCGCCCGGTTTCTGACGCTGCTCGTTCCGTTTCGAGGATGCCGGCCGCCCGACGCCTCGGCAACCGTCACGGCGGGGCGGATCGGCGGGGCGCGGCTGGAGATTCGAACCCGGGTGGACAAGCATGAATTCACGCTGCAAAGGAGACTGACGGCGCAATGAAAACACATCGAACGAAGTTTCCTGAAAAAACTCAAAACGCGCGGACACGAACGGCGGGAGCCGACTATCTACTGGAAAGCCGGGAGGATGAAATCTATCACGACATCGTCATCGACCGGCTGGGCGCCGAGCCGGAGTATTACGCCTTTGTGGGGAAAGTATGGGAATTCAACCGCGCCATGGAGTGGCGGCTCCTGGAAAACGACACGTTGCTTTGTTACTGCAAGGGCGGCGATTTGCCGTTGACGGGAATCCATCAGGTATCGACATGGCATACCGAGCCCGCCAACCGCATCGACAACCGGGAGCAGGAGACGCGCTTCGTTAAGAAATCGGCGAACCGGAGGAAGGATTGCGCCGTCCTGCCGGCGTTTCAATTCGCTGTGGCCCAGCATCCGGAGGCGGAATTGACGGTCGGCGCCGCCGCGGCCGAATGGCAGTTCTGCGTCTTGATCAAAGGCCGGAGCGGTCCGCCGCTGCTCTCGAGCGGCTGGCAAAAAGGCGAAGCCGTGATGCAATTCAATCTGGCGGAAGCGTTGCGCCGGAAAGGGTATCGGCTGCACTATGCCGAATTGCATTTTGCGCTGGGCGTTCGATCCCTTGCCGCGGAGGCCGCCGTAACGTTCACGCTTCGGTTGCTCGCCCGGCCGGCCATCATCCCCTGCCTGCCCGTTATCAGGACCCTTCACGCGTCCCGGTCGGAAGGCGTTCCGATAGCGGCCGTTGTGCTGAACGAAAAGGGGGAACGGCAAAGCGGCCGCGAGGTCGGCGTAGCCGCCGCAATCGACGGCCGGAAGGAACAGCCGCTCGACGAGCACGATGGCGTCTGGACGACCCGGCTGACCGGCCTGTCCGAGGGCGATTACGAGGTCAAGCTTACGGCCAAAGGCGCGGTCAGGAAGAGCACGATGCTTTCGGTGCGGGTGACCGACGGCAACTTTATTTCTTATGCCAAACCGCATAAATCGGCGGCGCGAAACGGCCGGATCACGGGTCCGTTGAGCGGCTCTTTTCAAGGAATGCTCTATTTCAGGGATGTCGGGAAAAAAACCGAACGCATGATCAACGGCCAGAAGGCATGGGACAGCCTGGGCTCGCGCCCCGAGCCCGTGAGGGACGTTGGCCCCGATCGGGAGATCGGGGACTCACGTCCGGTTCGGGGCGCGCGCGGGCAGTATTGGGAAGCCTTGACGGAGCAAGAACTGGACGAACGTTTCGCTTATCTCCATCGCTGCGGCTGGTCGCTGTTGCACTTGTGCCAGCACTGGGGCGTTTGGGAGCGGCTGGATGCCGGAGGGCGCATCGCGCCGCATGGGGCGGAACAACTGGCCCTCTATCTGCGCGTCGCCGGCCGGCATGGCCTGGCTGTCCTGTTCGCGTTGACGCATTATCCGTATATCGAGGCCGGCTCGCTCGGGCAGACCCGGCGATGGGCGGGAACGCCGCCGTTCAGCCGTTATCTCGACGAGGGCTTCAAGAATGAGGACTGGAAAAATCCGGACTCGCATTTCACCGGCTTGTTCCATGAATATCTGCGCCATTTCACGCTGCTCTTCAAGGATGAGACGGCCCTGTTCGCGCTGAGCACATCCGGGGAGGGCGATAAAGAAGCCGGTCCCGGCCGGGTCAACGACACGTGTGACTTTGTCGCTTCCCTGGATAAGCGCCATCTCTTTGTCGCCGAGCCGATTTTCCGCCTGGATAAATTTCCCGCGGAATACTGCAAAGGCTGGAAGCCCGAACCGGCCGGCAGCCGCAGTTATTGGATCGGAGAGGACATCAAACCGGAGGTGGACCTCGGGCTCGAATATAAGGTCATGCAATTGGGCGAGGTTTTCATGGGGGAATTCTGCTGGTCCTATCCGCCGTTTTATGCGGCATTTCAAAATAAAGTCGGGGGGCACTATGCCTGCCGGCGCACCTGGACGGGAACGCAACGCTATCGCAACCGCTTGCGCGACACTCTCTACCTGGGGCTGGTGCATCGCTGTCCGTTCATCCTCAGTTGGGACGAGGCTGTGGCGGAAGACGAACGCGTAATCTTCGATCGCGTCAGACAACAGGTGGACTGGGCACAGCCTTTCATGAACCCCAAGGTGGCTCTGCGCGTGGACGGCGGCAATCTGTCGGGCGAAGGCCGGAAGAACCTGGCGCGTTATGAGGAGTATTTCATGCATGTGCCGCTGAGTTATCGCTTGCTGCCGCCGGGCTCCGGCAGGCCGGATGGCGTCATCGCCGAGATAGACGCGCGCAACCCTTTTCAGGCGCCGGCTTTTGCCTCGGCGGGCGGACGATTGCCCGACAGTCTTAAAGATGACCTTCCCCTCGAGATTGCCGAAGGCTATGGCGCCAGTTATCTCTGGTCCGACGACCGGCATACGCTCCTGGCCTATGTGTTCAACACCACCCGGTGGCATATGCTGCCGCCACTGCCCCTGGCCGGCGCCATTCACCGCATGCCTGAAGCGGCCGATTTGAACGTCACCATATCGAATCTTGCCGACCGGGATCACGCGTGCTTCCTCTATGACCTGAACGGAAAAATCCTCGCGAAAAAAACGAAGCTCCGGCGATCCGGCAATTTGAATATCGGAGCGACGGACAAGGATTATTTTCTTCTGATTCGCCCGGCGTAAATCGGAAAAAAGAAAAAGGAGCACAACGATGACCTGGAAACATCATGCGCGCAAACGGGCGCTGCCGAGCCTCTATGACACCTGGACACTGGTGCGTCCCCGCCGGCCGGCATTGCCGTCATCGTATTTTTTTACGTGGGACCACAGTTGCAACTGGGTGCTTGACGATCCGGGCATTCAGCAGAGCGGCTGTTACAACCGCTACTTCAAGGCGCCGGAGACGTTTGTGGAGGATTACCGGCGGCTGACCGATCTGGCGGCGGGGCTCGGCATTAAAGGCATTATGGTGGCGGGTTTTTTGCGGGACGCGCACGGCGGCGTGGAGGCGGCCAAAAAGGTGGCCGCCTATGCCGCGTCCCAAGGCGTGGCCATCATGCCCTGCTTCGGCACCACCTGGTATGGCGGCGCGTATTACGAGGGCGATCATCCTTATAACTTAGACACGTTTCTGAAAAAATATCCTGACGCCCGCATGCTGGACAAGGACGGCCGCCCGATGTCGTTCAACGGCGTGTACGGCGCCTGCCTGGCGCACCCGGCCTACCAGGAATGGCTGCGGGAATCGGTGGCGTGGCTTTACCGCGAATTCGAGATCGGCGGTCTCTATCTCGAAAACGGCGATTTTGTAACGGATGCGCATCCGTTGGTGCAGGCGATGCGCAAGGAGTGGCCGGCCGACGAACCGGAAGTGTTTTTCCACCAGGGCATGTCGTACCGGCAGGCGCTCATGGCGATCGGCGATCGGCTGGCCAATACGCTGGGCGCCTATGCGACGTATTCGGGTTTTCAATACACCGACACCGTGACGCAGAACACCGGCATGGGCAAACGGCCGCCGGCCATGCTGAAACTTCTGCCGGAACACAGTCTCTGTCAGTGGA
>JACQHI010000361.1 GCA_016199105.1 Lentisphaerota bacterium
ACCTGGGCGTCGAAGCGCGGATCAATCCCCAGACCTCCTATGGCGACGATGTGATCTCCCGCATCCGCAAATGCCGCGAGGATCGCGAGGGTTTGCCCCGCCTGCAGGAGGTCGTTTTGGAGGCGGTGAACGAGATCATCGACGAACTGGCCCGCAAGGCGGACATTTCCCGCTCCCTGATTTACGAGGTGGTCTTCGCCGGCAACACGGCCATGCAGGAAATCCTGTGCGGCATCGATCCCTCGGCCCTGGGCGAACTGCCTTTTTCCCCCGTGTTCAACGAGGCCCTTCAACTGGACGCGCGGGATCTCCGGCTGACGATCCACCCGGACGGCAAAGTCTATGTGTTTCCGCAGATCGGGGGGTTCGTGGGGGGCGACACCGTGGCCGGGATCGCCGTGAGCCGGCTGGATCGAGACAGGGCGCCGGTGCTTTTCGTGGATATCGGCACCAACGGGGAGATTGTTCTCGCGCATCACGGCCGGTTGATCGCGACGTCGGTGGCGGCGGGCCCCGCCTTCGAGGGCGCCCGGATTTCCTGCGGCATGCGGGCCGCCGGCGGCGCGATCGAAAAAGTGCTGCTGGATGGCGACGTGCGCATCAACGTGATCGGCAATATCCGGCCGGCGGGCTTGTGCGGCTCCGGGTTGATCGACCTGGCGGCGGAGTTGCTGCGGGTGGGAATCGTGGATTTCACGGGACGCATCCAGGCCCCGGACGAAGTTCCCGCCGGCCTGAGCGCCGCCCTTCGCGAGCGTCTGGTGAACCAGGACGGCCACTGGCATTTTATTCTCGTGCAGGGCGATGAGACGGCTTCCGGCGAGCCGCTCCTTCTCACCCAGAAGGACATCCGGGAATTGCAGTTGGCCACCGCGGCGATCCGGGCCGGCATCCGGATTCTGCTGGGGATGGAAGGGTTGGACGTGGGCGAGCTGCACGGGGTCCTGCTGGCGGGCGCCTTCGGCAATTTCATACGCCGGAATCACGCGCGGCGCATCGGCCTGCTGCCGCCGCTTCCGGGCAACCGCATCCGGTTCATCGGCAATGCCTCGCTGTTCGGCGCGAAACGGGCCTTGCTGTCGGTGGACGAAAAGAACTATGCTTCGCGGCTGGCGAAGACGACCCGGCATGTGGACTTGTCGCTGTCGCCCGATTTTCAGATGGAATTCAGTTCGGCAATGCTGTTTCCGGAGGAGGATCCGGGGATTGCATGCTATGCGGAAGGAAACAAAGACCATGGACGCCAAACCGGACCCGGCGACTCCCCATAAGGCGAGCATTCTCGTAGTCGAAGACGAGAGCATTGTGGCCAAGGATATTCAGAGCAGCCTCCAGACCCTCGGCTACCGCGTGCCGGCCATCGTTTCGACGGGCGAGGACGCCGTGAACAAGGCGGGCGCATTGCGGCCCGACCTCGTTCTGATGGACATCATGTTGAAAGGCGATATGGACGGCATCGAAGCCGCCGCCGAAATCCGCAAACGCTATAAAATTCCCGCCGTTTATCTCACCGCCTACACGGACGAGAACACCCTCCGCCGCGCCAAAGTTTCGGAAGCCTTCGGGTATCTGCTGAAACCGTTCGAAGATCGCGAACTGCGCATCACCATCGAGATGGCGTTATACAAGCACAAGATGGAGTTGAAGCTCAGCGAGACCGGCGAGTGGCTGGAAACCACGCTGCAGTGCATCGTGGATGCCGTCATCGCGACCGACCTGGAAGGCCGGATCAAGCTGCTGAATCCCGTGGCGGGCGCCTTGACGGGCTGGAAGACGGAGGACGCCCTGCATCGGCCGCTGGACGAGGTGTTTTGCGTCAAGACCCAGGCCGCCGCCGTTCCGCTCCGGCAGTATATGGACCAGGCGACGAGCGGAGGCGTCTCCGTCCATTTCAACAGCGGCACGATTCTGGCCTCCCGGCAGGGACGCGAAATCCCCATCGAGGGGAGCGTGGCGCTCATCCGCGATCCCGAGGAGCAGGTGTTCGGGTTCGTGCTGGTGTTCCGGGATATTACCGAGCGGAGCCAGGGGGAAGCGCGCGAACGAGACATCCAGGAGCGGTTGATCCGCTCGCGCCGCATGGAATCGCTGGGCGCTCTGGCGGGCGGAGTGGCCCACGACCTGAACAATATCCTGGGGCCGATCGTCGGCTATCCGGATCTCATCATGAAGAATCTCCAGCCCGGCAGCCCGCTGCGCGAGGATCTGGAGATCATCAAGAATTCCGCCAAGAAGGCGGTGGAAGTCATCCGGGATCTGTTGGCGCTGGGGCGCATCGGCCATCATTCGACGGAATCCCTTCTGCTCCATGCGACGATCGAAACCTATCTGAAATCCCCCGGTTTTCTTTTGCTTCAGGTGTCGCACCCTTTGGTCGCGGTCGAACAGCATTTCGATCCGCAGCTCCCGCCGGTGAAGGGAACGGAGCCGCAGTTGGTGAGACTCTTGTCGAATCTGGTGTCGCATGCCTTTGACGCCATGCCGGAAGGCGGGCGCCTGATCCTCTCGACCTGTTCCCGCCGCCTGGAATCTGCGCAGGAAGGCTTCGAGACGATACCCCCCGGCGATTACGTGGTCTTGAAAGTGGCGGATACGGGCCAGGGCATCGAACGCGAACACATCAACCGTTTGTTCGAGCCCTTTTTTGTGCGAAAAAAACAGGGGACGCAATCCGGCAGCGGCCTCGGTCTGGCCGTCGTGTATGGGGTGATCAAGGAACACAAGGGCTTCGTCGATGTGCATTCGGAGGCCGGGCGCGGAACGGAATTCACGTTGTACCTGCCGCCGGCGACCGGCGGCATTGCGCCCGCGGAGCCGCCCGCCGTCGCGCCGCACGGAGGGGGAACGATTTTGGTGGTGGACGACGACGTGGAGCAGAGGAATTTCGCCGAGCGGATGCTCAAAACACTGGGCTACCGCGTCATTACCGCCCATAACGGCAAGGCCGCCGTGGATTTCTTCGCCAAAACAGCGCCCGACGGCTCGTCCGCCGCCGTGGACTTGGTGCTTCTGGACATGATCATGGCGGACGATTTTGACGGCCTGGACACGTACCGCAAGATATTGGAATTCAATCCGAGCCAGAAGGCCATCATTGTCAGCGGCTTTGCCGTGACCGAACGCATCAAGGAAGCGCTTCAGATCGGCGCCGGCCAGTACATCCAGAAACCCTATTCCCTCGATGATCTGGGCAAGGCGCTTCGCCGTGAACTGGGCCGGTAACGGACCGCGCGTCTTATTTCGCCGGCGCGACCGGCGCGGGAACGGGCTTCATCATCATGGGCGGCATTTGGGACGGCGCGCCGCCAAAGGGGCGAATGGGCATATCGGTGGAAAGCGCGGCCATTTCTTTTTTCAACCGGATCAATTCCTCGTCCTTGGCCATCAGGTCGTCGATCTGCTGCTGAAGTTCGCGCATTTTGGCCTGAAGTTCGCGAATGGTCGTGTTGTCCTCATATACCTTCATCTTGCGGGCTTCCAGTTGCCGCGACAGCTCCATGACATCGGATCGTGTTTGCATCGTCTGCTGCATTTTCTCCAGTTCGGCGTTGGACTGCGTCGGCAGGTCCTTGCCGGAAAAAGCCGGGCCGGCCGCCCGATCGGTTTTTCCGGTCGAGGACATCATCGAGGCCGGCGCGGCTTTCAGCTCGGGGCCGGAGGTGGATGGCGCCCCCGCCTTGCCCGCCGCTTCGTTCGTCTGTTCTTTGGCCTGGCAACTGGTCAACAGCACGCCTGCCAGCGTCAACACAACCCAGCCGTTCGATATTCGTTTCATGCGCTTGCTCCTTTCGGTCGGATCATTCCAACGGTTTAAAACGCGCGTACTATAGGCTATTCACCGCCGGTGGATCAAGGAGAATCTCCGCCCCGCAGGAAGGCCACCGGCCTGCGGCCGAATTTTTCAAGGCGCCGAAACAAGGTGGCCCGCGCGCTCCGTCGCGCGGGCTTGCTCTATCCACCCGCCCGCGGACGTGAGTCCCGTTGGCGTGAGCCACGTTGGGCAACGCCACTCAC
>JACQHI010000366.1 GCA_016199105.1 Lentisphaerota bacterium
ACGTGGTTTTCCAGGCGTTTGGAGGGCGAGCAGCTTGCCCTCCGTAGCTCGGAGCGAAGGATGGGTCCACGCGAGCCGTAACCGCAGGGGGTTTTGCAAGCGCCTCATTTATCGGCCATTTATCGGTCACGCCCCTGGTTTATCGGTCATTTATCGGCCACGGCCTCATACACGGTCGCTTTGCGGTCAATTCTTGTCATGGCGTAGCCTCTCCAAGAATTCCTGAATCGTCCGCCCCTCCAAACGGACGGGCAATGACCGAATCGTAATCGGCGCATCGTGACCGGGGCCAGACAAGTTCTGGAAGACACGAATCTCCGTAGCACCGGCCAGAATACCCGTCGGCCACTCAAAGTCGCCAATGTCCACGCCGAACGTGGCGCCAAACGACGAGGGTTGTGGCAGGTCTGTCCGCAGCTCTCTTGTCAAACCGACAAGGCCACCATTCGTGGTGGCAATCCAAGGTCCGTAACGGGCGTCCGCCCACAAAAAAAGAGACACTGAACCATTGGTGATGACTTGGAGCGGTGGTAGCCGCTCCAAGTCTTGTAACGTGGGGCCGACTCCCTTGTAGCCCCGGAATCTCGATGCGGCCCGTGCAAGCCGACGCCAGTCGGCGCCGTCGTTATATTCGATGCCGACATCCTCAAAATAGCCCAAGAGATATCTGTTGTAGGTAATCTCGTTGGTCTCGGCATTGCGAATCCAGCAGTGGATGAATCCAGCGCGTGGCTCGACGGACACCGCCATCTGCAGCCCGCCCACGGCCTCGCCCCATCGAAGCTCGTTCGTTGTCGCGGGGGCAGCGAGCGCAAGTGACACACCTGTCATCCACGCGACCAGTGCCGCAATTGCAATTCTGTTGGGCTGGTTCGTCATTTCATGGTTCTCCACACGCCAACGGCGCCGACAAGGATCAACACGAGACCGACGAGGGCGGCAAACGTCAGCACCCGATCGCCACTGATCGACCATGATCCGATTGAGATTATGACATCGGTATGGGCGTCAGGCTTGTAGAAGCGCGGTCCTTTCTCCGAGCGTCCACGCAACCACGGCCACACCTTGGACAGGACCATCAGGCTTCCCGCGGCGATGGCGAGGATGTTCATGATCGGTTTCACTGTTTGGGTCGAACGCCGCCGATCAAACTGGGGGCCAGACATCATCAAAAAATTCATCGATGCCCAGTCCTTGAAACTCGGATTCCGAGAGGAGGCGGCAGACTTTGCCGCTTCTGATCTCAATGAAGGCTATGTGCCAGCACTGATCATCCGACCGAATGTACGGCGTTCCGTCACGGGCGGTTGTTTTGGGTGAGCATGCGTTGCAGATATAGTCCGTCCGAACCCATGTGTTGTCGTACTTCGACAGGAGGTCCGGCAAAAAATCACCCTTTCGGTAGACGTCGAGGATCCTCGCCTCGTGCGCCTGCCATTTGATCTGAATCTCCGTGTCTTTGCTGACGTGGCCGGTCTTGGGGCAAGCGATATCAGCAATTATGGTGTTAAACATACCCATCGGTTCTTTCCTCTTGCCGAACGTCAGAAAATCATTCCCCTGAACCGTGAACCTCATCAACCGTGAACCGTCCCGCCTGCAACGCTGAGCGTAGCACTGCGGGCAGGTGAACCCTCCCAGCCTTTCTCCTTCCCGACCAGCGCCAGAACCTCGCCCACGAGGTAGAGCGAGCCGGCGATGCAGACGGCGCCGCGATTCGCGGCGGCCCACTGCACCGCTTCCCGCAGCGCGGCCTCGACGGTGGATTCGGTCACGTCCCAGCCGTGCGTCCGGGCCAGGCCGGCCATGGCTTCCACCGGCAGGCTCCGCTCGATGTTCAACGGCACGGCCCAGCAGCGACGGACCAGCCGCTTGAACGGCTTCAGGAATTGGGCGGAATCCTTGTCCGCGCACATGCCGACAACGAGGCCGAGCGGGATTTTTTTCAGGATTTCCCCGAGGGTTTCCACCAGCCGGTCGCCCGCTTCCGGATTGTGCGCGCCATCCAGGATGACCGGCGGCGACTCGCGCAGCACCTGAAAGCGGCCGGGCCAGCTCACCGTGTTCAGCCCCGCCTTGAGGGTGTCCGGGGTGATGCCGCCAAACCCCGGCATCCCCGCCAACTCCCCCAGCGCGGCCACGGCCACCGCCGCATTGGCCATCTGATGCCGGCCCAACATTTTCAAATTCACCGCCCCCACGTCGAACACCGATGACGACACGGCGAGCTTCTGCCCTTTCAGGGACTGGGACACGCGCCGGACGGACACCGTCTCTTCCGCGCGAACCAGGCGGGCCCGGCGGTCGCGGGCCATGCAGCCGATGACCGTCATGGCCGGGTCCGGCAAGGGCCCCACGATCACCGGGCGGCCCGGCTTGACGATGCCGGCCTTTTCCCGCGCGATGGAAGCCAGGTCGGGCCCCAAATAAGCGGTATGCTCGATGCTGATCCCGGTGATGACCGACAGCAACGGCGTCACCACGTTGGTGGCATCCAGCCTTCCGCCCATGCCGGTTTCCAGGACCGCCACATCCACCTTGCGCTGCTGGAAATAATCGAACGCCAGGGCGGTCACAAACTCGAAAAACGTGGGGGGGCGGCCGTCCGGCATTTTCGCCACGGCGGCGGCCTCCTTTTCGACCCGGCAAATGGCCGTCTCGAGTTCAGCATCCGAAATGCATTGGCCATCCACCCGGATCCGTTCGTGAAAGCGGACCAGGTGCGGCGAGCTGTAGAAGCCCACGGAAAGGCCCGAGGCCCGCAGGACGGCCTCGAGCATGGCGCACACCGAGCCCTTGCCGTTGGTGCCCGCCACATGGACGCAGGCGAGCTGTTTTTCGGGATTGCCCAGCCGCGCCAGGAGGACCTGTTCGATTTCGAGTCCGAACTTGATGCCCTCGGTATGAAGACGATAGAGACGCGCCAAAGTCTCCGAAAGCATGGGCAATCCTTTAGAGAAGGTTGTTCTGCGCCGGCGCGGAAGCGGAATTCGACATATAGGCCAGCAGCCGGGCGATGGTGCTCTTCAGTTCCTTGCGATGCACGATCATATCCACCAGCCCGTGCTTCAAGACAAACTCGGAGCGCTGGAATCCCTCCGGCACTTCCTCGCGGGTGGTTTCGCGGATCACGCGTGGGCCGGCAAACCCGATCAAGGCCCCCGGTTCGGCGATGATGACATCGCCCAGGGAGGCAAAACTTGCCATGACCCCGGCCGTCGTCGGATGCGTCAGAACGGAAATGTAGGCCAGTCCGGCCCGCGCATGCCGCGCCAGGGCGGCGCTGGTCTTGGCCATCTGCATCAGGCTCAGCATGCCCTCGTACATCCGGGCGCCGCCGGAGGCGCTCACCACCACCACCGGCAACGTCAATTCGGTGCCTTTCTCGATCGCGCGGGTGACCTTCTCGCCCACGACCGAGCCCATGCTGCCGCCCATAAACGCGAAATCCATGATCGCGACGGCCGTGGGAATCCGTTCGATGGCGCCCGTGCCGCACACCACCGCCTCTTTCAAGCCGCTTTTCTTCCGGCTTTCGTCAAGCTTGGAGATATAGGAGCTTTGCCCCGTGAAGTCCAGGGGGTCCCGGCTGACCATGTCGGCATCCCATTCCTCGAACGTCCCCTCGTCCACCAGCAGAGCCAGGCGCTTCTTCCAGTTGATCTGGAAATGATAGGCGCATTTGGGGCAAATCCCGTTCGCCGCCTCGATTTCCCGCTTGAAAACGATCTCCTTGCAGGCCGGACACTTGGTCCAGAGGCCTTCCGGCAGTTCCTTCTTCGGAACGCGGAGGGAAATGTATTTTTTTCTGCTTCCGAATAATGGCATAGCGGTTCAGCCCCTGGCCACCGTCACCGCGTAAACCGCCGCGGCGCCGGCTTGTTTCAATGTCCGGGCGCACTCGTTCACCGTGGCGCCCGTCGTCATCACGTCGTCCACCAGCAGCAGACGCCGGCCGGCAATGCGGGCGCCGCCCGCCACTTCAAACGCGGCATGCACGTTAGCTTTTCTGCGGGAGGCTGTCAAATGCGTTTGAGTCGCCGTCGGCTGAATGCGCCGCAGACAGCGCCCGGCCAGCGGTTTATGCAGGAGCCCGGCCAGTTCCATCGCCAGCAACATGGCCTGGTTGTAGGTGCGTTCGCGTTCTTTCGTGGGATACAGCGGCACCCAGAGGAGCGCGTCGATATCGCTGTCGGGCCAATGCGTCCGGACACAGGCCGCCAGGAGCGACGACAAATCCTGTCTCAGCCAGGACGCCCCATTGTATTTGAAGTCATGGATCATCGTTTTGAGCGCGCCGGCAAAGCTGGCCGCCGAGCGCGCCATGTCGAAGGACGGCAGCGCTTTGCGGCACAGGGAACACACATACTGGCCGTGGATCATCCCGTAACAGGGATCGCCGCAGAGAAAGCAATACGGATCCCGGATCCATTGAATGCCGGCCATGCAGTTCCAGCACAGATAATGGAAATCGTCGCCCGCGGCCTCGCCGCACCCCACGCAGGCCCGCGGATACAGCATATCCATGAAGGCCGTGAGGTGCACCTCAGGATTTCTGGCGATAGATGATGCGGCCCTTGGTCAGATCGTAGGCGGATATTTCGATCGTGACCTTGTCGCCGTTGGAAATCTTGATGAAATTCTTGCGCATTTTGCCCGAAATATGCGCCAGAATTTCGGCGCCATTGGACAGACGCACCCTGTACATCGTGGCGGGAAGCACTTTCAGCACAATCCCGTCAGCCCGAATCAGTTCTTCTTTTTGATTGATCGCATCGACCATGAAACCATCCTCCAAAAATGCAAGACACGAAAATAGCGCGGTTTACGCATGAAAGGCAAGAGGAAACGGCGAAAAATCGCAATGCCTCGGAAGCTGTGAAAGGGGGGAAGGCTCTGGTCCGGCTGTAGGGCCGCACGGGGTGCGGCCGTCTCAACCCCTATCCGCGCCACGCCGTGGCGCGCTACAGTTCGGACGTGAGTCCCGTTGGGCGTGAGCCCCGTTGGGGCAACGCCCCTCACGGGGACGGGCCAACGTCCCTCACGGGAA